>JASEFU010000026.1 GCA_030018455.1 Dehalococcoidia bacterium | reverse complement strand
CACTGTCCCCCTACCCGATAAGGGCAGTGGGTTAGAACTTCAGAACATGAAGAGTGGTATCTCACCGACAGCTCCACCGCACCCGGAGGTGCGGCTTCATAGCCTCCCACCTATTCTGCGCATCATATTCCAAAATCCAATGCTAGGCTGCAGTTAAGGTGCCGGGGTCTTTCCGTCCAGCGGCAGGTAACCGGCGTCTTCACCGGTACCACAGTTTCGCCGTGCCCCTCTCTGAGACAGCGCTCATGTCGTTACGCCTTTCGTGCGGGTCGGAACTTACCCGACAAGGAATTTCGCTCACTTTACCCGGACATTTCTGTCTGGAGTGGACCATATCTTTATCCAATCTCGAGGGCTCTCTTGATATTCTCCAGAGCGGGACGCTCCGTGGTGTTCATCTGCAGGGCCAGGTCAATGATCTCTTTTAATCCTTCTCTGTTGAGATGCTTGCCGTCTTTCATCAGGAGTATGATCTTTCGAAACCTCCTAAAATCAACATTCTTCTTGGTCTTCAGGGGATGATTCA
>JASEFU010000025.1 GCA_030018455.1 Dehalococcoidia bacterium | reverse complement strand
CGAAAGGGCAGGTCCTCTCGCTTCGCGGCGAGTATGGATTCGAGGATGTCTTCACCGGTCATGGCGATTCCCGCAGGCGGTCTGTCGCCAGTATCCGGCAGATGTCGTTTGTAGTCGAGGGGAGCGGGCGAGGATCACAGGCGGTACGTGTCTTCTCTGCGGCGTGCAACACGCACGATTTTGACCAAGCGTTCGCGGTCGAAAACGCCATAGATGATGCGGTAATTGCCGACGCGCAGTCGCCAGAGCATGACTCCCCCTTTTATCTTCCGTGCATTGCGTGGACGAGGGTTGTGGGCGAGCGCGTCAATGGCTTGCTCGATGCGCTCATATTCTCGCGGCGGCAATACATCAAGGGCGCGCCGGGCTGCTCGCTCAACTTGCAGCTCGTACGTCAAGGCCCCGCGTCGCCTTGTATTCTTCCCAGCTCATCGTGCTCGACGGATCCCGCGCCGCCTCTTCCAGCGCCCGCTCCGCCGCGGCGATGTCGAGCTCGTCCTCGAACGTCTTGTCGACGGCGTAGCGTATGAGCGCCGCCATCGACGTCCGCTTGCGGA
>JASEFU010000024.1 GCA_030018455.1 Dehalococcoidia bacterium | reverse complement strand
TGGGAGTTCGTGCACAGCCCGGACCGGCTCACCACGCCGCTCATCCGCGAGAATGGCCGCTTCCGCGACGCCACCTGGGATGAGGCGTACGACTTCATCGCCGGGCGCCTGACGTCGATCAAAGAGGCCTTCGGGCCCGATTCGATCGTCTTCTGGAGCTCGGCAAAGGCCACGAACGAGGCCAACTACGTGATGCAGAAGATGGCGCGCGCCGCCATCGGCACCAACAACATCGACAACTGCGCCCGTAACTGACATGCCGCGACGGTCGCCGGTCTGGCGACGACGGTGGGCAAGGGCGCGATGACGAACAGCATCGCCGAGCTTGCGGATGCGCGGCTCATCCTCGCCGTCGGCACCAACACCACTGAGACCCACCCCGTCCTCGCCCTGCGCGTGAAGGAGGCCATCGCCAAAGGCGCGAAGCTCATCGTCGCCGACCCCCGCACCACCGAGATGGCCAAGTACGCCACCCGCCGTCTGCCCCTGCGCATCGGCACCGATACGGCGCTCTTCAACGCCATGGCGCGTGTCATAATCGAAGAGGGGCTGGAAGCGC
>JASEFU010000023.1 GCA_030018455.1 Dehalococcoidia bacterium | reverse complement strand
CCCAGGTCGATCCCGTGCAGTTGCCTCTCAGCCCACGCTGCTCAGTTTCCAGGGACCAAGCCGGTTTCTGGGGCGAGCCGGTGTAGTGAATCCGGCCCGCCGCCGGCACCTTGAAAATTGCACAGAGGAAGACGGGTAAAGCGAGAAGGATTCTGGCGGAAGGTCAAGCTACGAAGGGCGCACGGTGGATGCCTTGGCGCCAAGGGCCGAAGAAGGACGCGGTGAACGGCGAAACGCCTCGGGGAGCCGTAAGCAGGCATTGATCCGGGGGTATCCGAATGGGGGAACCCGGCGGGAGTAATGTCCCGTCACCCATGGCTGAACACATAGGCCATGAGGGGGGCACCGGGGGAACTGAAACATCTTAGTACCCCGAGGAGAAGAAATCAACCGAGATTCCCCAAGTAGTGGCGAGCGAACGGGGAAGAGCCCAAACCCGCTGCATGGTAAAGCTGGCAGGCGTTGTGCAGTGGGGGTTGAAGGAGCCGCAGGGAGGAGCTGCCGATCCTCCGAGGTAAGGCGAGCCTCTAGCAGAACGGACTGGAACGTCCGGCCATAGACGGTGAG
>JASEFU010000022.1:378-590 GCA_030018455.1 Dehalococcoidia bacterium | reverse complement strand
AGCTCTACAACGAGTTTAAAGAGTTCTTCCCGCAGAACCGCGTGGAGTACTTCGTCTCCTACTACGACTACTACCAGCCGGAGTCCTACATCCCGAAGAAGGACCAGTACATCGAGAAGGATGCGGCGATCAACCCCAAGCTCGAGCAGCTCCGCCTCTCCGCCACCGCATCGCTCGCCATGCGCTCGGACGTGATCGTGGTCGCCTCGGTC
>JASEFU010000022.1:0-368 GCA_030018455.1 Dehalococcoidia bacterium | reverse complement strand
CTACGGGCTCGGCAACCCGGAGAACTTCCGGAGCATGGGATTCGAGCTGAAGGTGGGGGATGCGGTGCCGAGGAACGACATCCTCCAGCGGCTGGTCGAGATCCAGTTCGAGCGGAACGACATGGAGCTCCAGCCGGGCCGCTTCCGCGTGAAGGGGGACGTGATCGACCTCGTCCCGGGCTACTTCAACAACATCATGCGGATCGAGCTCTTCGGCGACGAGGTGGAGCGGATCCGCGAGATCGATCGCAATACGGGGGCGGTGAGGGAGGAGCTGAAGTACTTCTACGTCTACCCGGCCCGCCATTTCGTCACGCCCGAGAGCGCGCGGGCGCGGGCGGTACAGACCATCCTCGCGGAACTGGAGC
>JASEFU010000021.1 GCA_030018455.1 Dehalococcoidia bacterium | reverse complement strand
CGCGACTGCCTTTTCCTGCCCTCCCGCACCTGGTGGTACTCGAAGAGAATGGAGGCCAGGACCACGAGGATGCCCACTATCACCAGCGCCACCAGCAGCACGGAGGTATAACCGGCGGGCTTGGAGCGCTGGTACTGCTCGTAGATCTCGCCGCCTTGGTGCGCCGCCTCGGTCTTCTCGTGGTTGGCGATGCCCCAGAACACCGCCGCCAGGAGAACCAGCAGCGCCGCGAGGATGACGAGGCGCACGGCCAGGAAGAACCTGCTCATGGCACCATGTTACCCCATAAGGCACCGGTCTCGCATGTTTTTCTCTCGCTTACGGGCGTGGGCATGCCCGGCATCAATGGCGGAAGTGGCGCTTCCCGGTGAGCACCATCACCAGCCCGCGGCGCCTTATCTCTTCGAAGGTCTCCTCGTCCCGCATGGAGCCCCCGGGCTGGATGAAAGCCTCCACCCCCGCCTCCGCCGCCATGACCACGGAGTCGGGGAAGGGGAAGAAGGCGTCGGAGGCGCACACCGAGCCGCCCGCCTTTCCCCCGGCCTTGCGCAGGGCGAGGTGGGTGGAATCGAGCCGGCTCATCTGGCCCGCCCCGATGCCCACCGTGGCCCCGTCCCTGGCCAGCACTATGGCGTTGGAGCGGGTATGCTTGGCCACCTTCCAGGCGAACACCAGGTCCTCCCACTGCCCCGGCGTGGGGCGCCTGTCGCCCACATACTCCACGCCGCTGAGGTCGTCTTCCCCGGCGTCGTAATCCTGCACCAGCAGGCCGCCGTCCACCCGCTTGAGGTCCTTGAGCAGGTTGAACGGCTCTCTCTCCAGGGGAAGGCGCAGGAGGCGGATG
>JASEFU010000020.1 GCA_030018455.1 Dehalococcoidia bacterium | reverse complement strand
AGGCCGGGGAGCACGGTCGGGGGAGCCAGCCCCTGGATCCTGCACCTTGAAAACCGCACAGTGGAACATGCCGCATGCGTCTTGGAAGGTCAAGCTACTAAGGGCGCACGGTGGATGCCTTGGCGCCAGGAGCCGAGGAAGGGCGCAGCAAGCTGCGATAATCCCCGGGGAGCCGCAAGCGGGCGTTGATCCGGGGGTACCCGAATGGGGCAACCCGGCGCGGGTAATGCCGCGTCATCCCTAGCTGAACACATAGGCTAGGGAAGGGAACCGGGGGAACTGAAACATCTTAGTACCCCGAGGAGAAGAAAGAGCAATTCGATTCCCCCAGTAGTGGTGAGCGAAAAGGGAAGAGCCTAAACCGCCTCTGTGTGAAAGTCTGCAGGCGTTGCAGGGGTGGGGTAGTGGGTCCGGGCTGGAGCGGTCTGCAGGCCGCTCGGGGAGTGAGAAATCCCTCATCTAGCCGAACTGGTCTGGAAAGGCCGGCCGCAGGAGGTAAGAGCCCTGTAGGCGAAAGGTGGGGGACTCCCTGGGCCTGGCACCCGAGTAACGCGGGGCACGTGGAATCCCGCGTGAATCCGGGCGGACCACCGCCTAAGGCTAAAGACTCCCTGGCGACCGATAGTGAACGAGTACCGTGAGGGAAAGGTGAAAAGCACCCCGGGAGGGGAGTGAAACAGGACCTGAAACCGTGTGCCTACAAGCAGTCGGAGGGCTATGGGTGGGGGTGCGAGCCTCTATCCTGCCTGACGGCGTGCCTATTGAAGAATGAACCGGCGAGTTGCGGGCTGCAGCGAGGTTAAGGGGTGTGAGCCCTGGAGCCGTAGCGAAAGCGAGTCTGAACAGGGCGG
>JASEFU010000019.1 GCA_030018455.1 Dehalococcoidia bacterium | reverse complement strand
GGCGAGACAGTCCCTGTCGTTGTCTTCGATGCCCGCGCACGACGGTTTGCTGGCAGGATCGAGGGGATCGGAGCCCAGGATGACTTCGGCTCCGTCCAGCACGCGGTCGCCGTCCGTGTCGGCGACGAGGGGGCTCGTGCCGGCCGTCGCCTCGTTGATGTCGCTCAGCCAGTCGTTGTCATCGTCATCGTCGCAGGCGTCGCCGAGGCCGTCGCCGTTAGGAACGGTGATGTCATCGCCGCCGATCACCGGGCCATTGTCGATGGGACGCGCGTCGGAGTTGAGCTGATCGGGGTTGAACGTCGCGACGCAGTTGTCCTGAGCGTCGAGAACGCCGTCGCAGTCGGCGTCGCCCGGGCAGGCCGTGGCTGTGGGAGTCGGCGTAGCGGTATCCGTCGGCGTGGGAGTCGGCGTCGGCGTGTAGGTCTGCGTGGGAGTGGGCGTGGCAGTGTCCGTCGGCGTGGGAGTCGGCGTCGGCGTGTAGGTCTCCGTCGGCGTCGGCGTAGCGGTATCCGTCGGCGTCGGAGTCGGAGTGTAGGTCTGCGTGGGAGTGGGCGTGTCAGTGGGCGTCGGCGTGTAGGTCGGTGTGGCCGTGGGCGTGTCAGTGGGCGTCGGCGTGAACGTGTGGGTCGGCGTCGGTGTCGCAGTGTCGGTTGGAGTAGGGGTAGGCGTGGGTGTGGCCGCTAGATCCGCTATCTCAGCAGGGCTGAGGGCACGGTTGTAGATCCGGACGTCGTCGAGCGTGCCGCGGAAAGAGCGGCCGGAAGCGTCCTGGCCGACGCGCAGGACTTCGTTATTGGTGTTAATGGCTGGCGGGCCGGGGACCGAGTTCTCCAGGACGCCGTTGTAGTAAATACGCATCATCGTCCCGTCGTATGTGCCCGCCACATGGATCCAAGTGTTGCCGTCGTAGGGGTAACTCGTGGTTGAAGCGACGCGATAGGTG
>JASEFU010000018.1 GCA_030018455.1 Dehalococcoidia bacterium | reverse complement strand
TGTGCTCGTTCAGAAACATTGGTGACACCTAGAATGGTGTCACTATGCGATTCATTGACGGGATGGCTCCCGGAGCGCGACGGCTCGCAGGCCGCGGGAAGGAGCTCTCCAGGGAGGCCAAAAGAAGGCTCCGGTGGATGGACTTTTACTCCCTCCACGGCCATAACGCTCGGCTCACCTGTCGCCACTTCGGCATCACTCCCCAAACGTTCTATCGCTGGAAGAGGCGCTACGATCCCGAGCGCCTTGAGAGCCTGGAAGAGAAGTCGCGGCGTCCTCGGAGGGTGCGACAATCCACCGCTTCGCCGGAGCTGGTGGAGGCGGTGCTGGAGTTAAGGGAGGCGAACCCGCGTTGGGGGAAAGACAAGCTGGCCCCTCTTCTGAGAGAAGCGGGCTGGCAAGTGTCCAATTCGATGGTGGGTCGGATTCTGCGCCGGCTGCGCGAGCGGGGACGGCTTGTACAGGCGCCGCGGACGCGGATTCCGGTTGGTCGCCGCTCCTTTCTGAGACCTTACGCCATACGCAAGCCGAGAGATTACCGGGTGAGTCGTGCAGGAGATCTGGTTCAGGTGGACACGCTCGACCTGCGGCCCTTGCCGGGTGTCATTCTCAAGCATTTCACGGCCCGGGACATGGTCTCCCGTTGGGATGTCCTGGAGGTGACCACCAGGGCTTCAGCTGCCACCGCTAGTCGATTCCTGGACTCGCTTCAGAAGCGGTCACCTTTCCCAATCAGGGCGATTCAGGTGGACGGCGGCTCCGAGTTCCAGGCGGAGTTTGAGAGGGAGTGTGAGAGGAGAGGCATCCTGCTCTTCGTCTTACCTCCGCGCTCGCCCAAGCTAAACGGTCGCGTGGAGCGGGCGCACCGCACGCACAGAGAGGAGTTCTATGAGGTGGCCGATCTGGATTGGACCGTTGCAGGAATCAGGCCACAGCTCCTGGCTTGGGAGCGCATTTACAACACCGTGCGCCCTCATCAGGCGCTGAACTACAAGACGCCATGGC
>JASEFU010000017.1 GCA_030018455.1 Dehalococcoidia bacterium | reverse complement strand
TGAAGGGGATGTGCCAGGGCGTGCACATCATGGCCATCGGCACCGAGAAGCTCGTGCCTTCCATCCTCGACCAGGCGGGCCTGTAGGAGAAGCGGACGAATGACCCTTCGCCGCGCTTCCGCCGTCGACGACCTCGTCCCCGTGATGGAGCTGCTGCACTCCGCGCAGGAGGCGGCGGGCTACATCAGCGAGGACGACGTCGCGCGTATAGCGGAGCTGGCGCGCTGCTCGCCGACGGAGCTTTACGGAGCGATAACCGCATACCCGCGCTTCCGGCTAGAGCCCGGCCCGCGGGCCGATGCCGTCTGCATGGGGCCCGGCTGCCGCCTGCGCGGGGCGGACGCCGCCCGAACAAGCGTGTACGGCGGCGAGGAGACCCACTGCCTGGGGCTGTGTGATCAGCCGCTCGCGATGCTGCGCGAGACTGGCGCATCTGTCGCCGACACCGTCGACCCGCTGCGGCTCTCGCCGCCGGAGAAGCGCGCGCCCACCATCGGCGTAGCGGAAAGCGTCTTCTTCGGGGAAGACGACCCGTTCGAAGCGGCGTGCGCCGCCCTGAAGACGCCGCCCGAAGATATCATCTCCGTCATCACCGAAAGTGGACTCCAGGGCCGGGGCGGCGCCGGCTTCCCGACCGGCACCAAGTGGTCGGCGGTGAAGGCCGCTTCCGGCGAACGCAAGTACATCGTCTGCAACGCCGACGAGAGCGAGCCGGGCAGCTTCAAAGACCGCTACATCCTCGACAACCAGCCGCGGCGCCTGCTCGCGGGCATGCGCATCGCCGCTCACGCCGTCGGCGCGCAGGCGGGCGTCATCTACATCCGCGCCGAGTACCGGCCGCAGTACGAGGGACTGGTGCGCGAGATCGAGCGGCTGCGCGACGAGGGCCTGCTGGGCGACGCGTTCGACGTTGCGGTGCGCCGCGGCGCCGGACTCTACGTCTGCGGCGAGGAGACGGCGCTGCTCAACTCCCTCGAGGGGAAGCGCCCCACCCCTCGCGACCGCCCGCCCTACCCGACGACAAGCGGCCTCCTCTGCCAGCCGACGGTGGTGCAGAACGTGGAGACGCTATCCGCGGTACCGGCCATCATTGCCCGCGGCGCCGCCTGGTACCGTGAGGCGGGGAGCCCCAAGCTCTACTGCGCCTCCGGAGACGTTTCGCGCCCCGGCTGCTTCGAGCTGCCCATGACGACCACGGCGCGCCAGTTGATGGAGATGGCGGGCGCCGACATCCCACGCTTGAAAGCGTTTACAATCGGCGGGCTCTCGGGCGGCATGCTGCCGGCGTCGAAACTCGATATGCAGCTCGACTTCGCGAGCCCTCGCGAGCACGACGCCTTCCTCGGCTCGGGCTGTCTCGTCGCCATCGATGATTCGCGGTGCGCGGTGCGCTTCGCCTTCGAGTCCGTCCGCTTCTTCGCTGGGGAAAGCTGCGGCAAGTGCTTCCCCTGCCGCATCGGCACGACGCGGCTCAAGGAATACCTGGGCGAAGCGGTCCGCTTGCAGCCGGTCGACGAAGCCGATCTGCGCGAGATAAGCGCCATCATCGGCTCGGGGGCGGCCTGCGGGCTCGGCCCGGCGGCCGGCCTGGTGACGCGACACCTGCTTACCCACTTCAACGACGAGCTCCGCGCCCACACGCAGGGGCGCTGCCTGGCGGGGGAATGCGAGAGGACGTGACATGGGCCAGTTGACGATCAACGGCGCAGCGGTCGAGTTCAACGAGGGGGAAACGGTCCTCGAGGCCGCCCTGCGCGCAGGCGTCGATATCCCCACGCTCTGCTACGACCCGCGCCTGAAGCCGGCGGGCTCCTGCCGGCTCTGCATGGTCCAACTCGAGGGGCGGCCGCAAATGCTCGCCGCCTGCACCCTACCCGCGTCCGAGGGACTGAGCGTCGTCACCGAGAGCGACGCCCTGAACGACTACCGGCGCGGGCTCCTGGCGCTCGTGCTGTCGGAGCAACCCGACGGCGAGTGCCCCCATTGCAGCGAGATCGGCCCCTGCGAGCTGCACCGTCTCGCGGCGCAGTACGGCGTCGATGCCGCGCGCTTCCGCGGCGCACGCAGCGGCGCCCGCCCGGACGACGCCAACCCGTTCATCATCCGCGATTACCAGTGGTGCATCTCCTGCTACCGCTGCACCCGCATCTGCAACGAGGTGCAGCAGGCGCACGCCATCGTCCCCGGCAGCCACGGTTTTGCCACGCAGATCACCACCCTCTTTGACCGCGGCCTCATGGACACGACGTGCGTCTTTTGCGGCCAGTGCCTCAACACCTGCCCCACAGGCGCGCTCGCCGATAGGGTCCGACAGGGGCGGGCGAAGGCGGACGAAATCGAGCGATCGGTCAAGACGGTGTGTCCGTTCTGCGGCACGGGTTGCACGTTCTATCTCGACGTCGCGGGCGGCAAGGTTGTCGGCGTGCGGCCGGACTTCGAGTCGCCGGTGAGCCGCGGTTCGCTGTGCGTGAAGGGGCAGTTCGGCTGGGAGTTCGTGCACAGCCCGGACCGGCTCACCACGCCGCTCATCCGCGAGAATG
>JASEFU010000016.1 GCA_030018455.1 Dehalococcoidia bacterium | reverse complement strand
ATCTTCCTCTCCCCACGTGGCATTATGGTGTACGGAATGTATCTGGACGAGCGCAGACGCCGACACGCCTGCCGCTGGGGCTATGTCGCCCGCTGATCATCCGAGACGAGTCGAGCGATGTTCTCGCCCAGGCGGACCGAGTAGTTGAGGCCGCGGTCCTCGGGGTAGATCTGCGTCGTGTTCGCCAGGTACAGTCCCGGCACCGGCGTCCGGTGGTCCGGTATTGACGACCCGTAGTTCGTCGTTATCACCGGCTGGCCCGCCGGGTCCTTGAACAGCCAGCGCTCCGTCACCCAATCCGGCGAAAAGGCGGGGTTGATCTTCGTAAGGTGCGGCAGGTAATGGGCGCTGATCTCGTCGATGCTCATGTCCGCCACCGGCGACGACTCCTCGACGTAGTTGGACAGGTAGAGGATGCGCCGGCCGCCGTAGTGCGAAGGCTCGATGTAGTTCGTGTGCTCGATGGCGCCCACAAACGGGATTTCGGGGTCGCTGATGTTCATCCAGTAAATCCGTGAGAGCGACTCCTTCAGCGCCAGGACCAGGCACGTCGCCCACTGGTACTGCACCTTCCGCAACAGGGCGGCGTAGCTTTGGGGCAGGAAGGGCGCCATCTGGAGGAAGGACCCGTTGGGCACCGTCGCGATGACGGCATCGTGGGGCGCGGTCTCACCGCCGGCGAGACGCACGCCCGACGCGCGGCCGTCCTGCACCACGATCTGTTCCACGGGGCGTCCCGTCTCGAGGCGCGCGCCCCCCTCCCTGAGCCGTCGCGATAGCTCGTCGGTCAGCAGCCCGAAGCTGCCCATCAGGTACCCCAGCTTCTCCTTCTGCGCGACCCCGCCGCCGCGCGAGGCAAAGCGGAGGAAGATCTTCCCCCAGAACCAGACCATCCCCACGTCATCGGCGCGCGAACCGAACTTCCCCTTCAGCAGCGGCCCCCATACCACCTCGTAGTTGCGCTTTCCCGCCCAGCGCCTGATCCACTCGCGCGCGGTGACCCCCTCGTAGCGGCGCCAGTCCTTCTGCCGCCGCAGGTACAGCCCGACCAGGCCGAGACGGACCCTGTCCACAAGCGAGACGGGCCGGAAACGCAGGAGGTCCATCGGCGTGACGAAATCGTACACCCGGCCGCCGTAATAAAACCCAACCTTCGAGTCGCGCCAGGACAGCCGCTCGCCCAGTCCCATCTCCTCGATCAGGGAAATGACGTGCGTGTCGCTGCTGAACAAATGATGGTAGAAGACCTCGAGGCGCTCGCCGCCCACTTCGAACGTGCCCGCCTGCCCGCCGAGGAACGGCCGCGCCTCGTACACGGCGACCTGATGGCCTAGCTGCTGCAGACGGTACGCCGCGGTGAGGCCGGCGATGCCGCCGCCGATGATGCCAACGTTCATCCCTGTCCGATCTCCTCTCCCGCCAGGCCGGCCGCGGCTTCGCCCGTCGCCGGGAGCGGTTGCTCGACAGCCGCCGCTCGCCCCTTCAGCGCCTCGCCCAGCGAAAGGTTGATCGCCCACAGGAAGTACAGCCCGAGCGCGATGACCGGTATGAGGACAAGCGCATGCAGCGCGACTGCGTACGCGGAAGCAGCGCTCTCCGCGCCGGCGCCGCCGAAATACACCACCGTCTCCCGCGTGACGACCTCGAAGGGGCCGACGCCGCCCTGCGTCGCGAGCACGGATATCGCCAGGTTCGCCCCGGCAGTGACGAGCAGATAGATTTCGAACCCGAGGTCCAGTCCGAACGCCAGCCCGACCATAAAGTACATCGTCGCCTCGAGGAGCCACGAGATCAGCGACGTGACGAACGCGCCCACCATGTCGAGCGGGCTCCGCAGCGAGTGCAGACCGACGACGAACGAGCCCACAAGCCCCGCGACCTGCGGCCGCAGACGGGCGGGAGTCACCCGCAGCGCGATGCCGACGCTCCAGCGCGCGAACCCCTCCGAGAGCGCGAGCCCCGCGAAAACAACAAGGCAGGCGCCGAAGAGGACACTCATCGACACAGCGATCGTCGTCAGCTCATTACTCAGACCGGAGACCGCGCCAGCGATCAGCAGGAACAGCAGCAGCACGATCCCGTCGAACACGCGGTCGACGGCTATCGTACCGAAGGCCGCCATCTTGCTGACGCGTTGACGCTCGCCGACGATGTACGCCCGCACGATCTCGCCCGCTCGGGCCGGAATGAGGTTGTTCGCCATGAACCCAATGATGACGATCGGGAAAAGGGTCACGGTGGAGAACTTGTCGAGCGGCTTAAGAAGATAGCCCCATCGCCAGGCCCGGAACCAGGCGCCGGCGAAATACACCGGTATCGACGCCAGCGCCCACCAGTAGTTGGCCTCCGCGAAGGCGTCGCCGATCTCGCTGAAGTCGGTACGAAGAACGAAAATGGCGATAAAGAGGATGCTCAGCCCGAAACCGAGCCAGACGCGCGGACTACGCAGCAGTGAGGCAAACTGGCCCAAGCAACACTTCTTCGGCGAATTGCGGCCCGCCGCGACCGGTCGGGCTCACGCGACACATTATAGGCGGGGCAAATACGGGCGGTCAATGAAGTGTACTCGTTCAGTACATTGGTGACACTATGCCGTCCGCCGTTGTCGTTCTTC
>JASEFU010000015.1 GCA_030018455.1 Dehalococcoidia bacterium | reverse complement strand
GAATCGCATAGTGACACCATTCTAGGTGTCACCAATGTTTCTGAACGAGCACAGGAGCGGCGCGAGGAGCGAATTCTAGCGCGGTTTCTTGACAGTGCGCTTGCGCACGGGGGGAATGCCGGCCTGGGGCGTTGTTTCCGCGGCCTCGGTTATGACTTTGAGGAAGGCGCCCAGAGTGCGCGAGAGCGGCTGCTTCTTGCCGGCGAGCGGGAGCAGGCGGCGCTGGGCGATGAGCCCATCGTGTAGCGCGAGGATAAGACCGGCGGCGGCGGGCGCTTCCACTCTAAGCCGGAAGACGCCGCTCCGCTCCGCCTTCTCCAGGACACCCGTCAGAACGCAGGTCCACCCTTCGTAGGCCTGGTGAAGCATCTCCCGCACCTTTTCGTTGCGCTGGACCTGCGCCCAAAACTCCGGCAGCAGCGCCGGCCAGTTCTCATTCCTATCGTCGTAGCGCAGGAGCGACTCGATGGTCTCGAGCAGCGCGACGGTCGGCGGCTGGGGAGAGCGGTCAAAGGAACGCAAACGCTGGTTCTGTTCTCCCACCCAGGTGGACAACAGTTCGAGGAAGATGGCCTCTTTCGAGTCGAAGTGGAAGTAGTAAGCGCCCTTGGAGTGGCCGGCGGCAAGCGAGATCTCCTCGACGGTGGCGTGATCGTAGCCGTGAAGCGCGAAGACGCCCAGGGCAGCTTCTACCAGGCGTGCGCGCGTCTGTTCTCGTCGTTGCTGTTTTGCCGGAGCGGTACGCCTCACGTGATTCACCTGAGGTTATGTTCGGCCGACTGGCGCGGCACTTCAGTCCCGACCCGGGGGTGCGCGTAACGGACGGCGGTGGTGGTTAGCGGACAAGCGATTAACTGGAATTAGCGGCAGCTTCGCGTCACGACCGGGAGCGAAGGGCGAGGGCCGTCACCTCCGGCCACGCTCGCCTCGGTGCGCCCGCCACCAGGGTGCTAGCCAAAACGCAAAGATTCCACCTCCGCTACCCAAAGCATACCAGTTTCCGGCCTCGGTGGCCAACCACGGTCGGCCGGAGCGTTTCAAGGTCGCCCACTTCTGTAATTCTTTCCCGGCTTCTTTTCACAGGCCCTGTTATGTTTCGGCGTTCTTCTCGTTATTCCTTTGGTTAGCCGAAAGAAGGCTTGCCGCCGGTTAGCAGACCGGCTGTACTCCTAAGACCGAATACGGGCACCGACAAAGGCAAACCCGTTGAAAAACGGGGACGCAAAGCCTCAGACCTACGGCTCGCAAGAGCTAGGGTGGCCTGGGCTGCCGAAAGCCTCGCCGAAGTGAGCCTCCTTCGGTGCGCACATTCAAGGGCATTTGCCGTCGTTGGTGCATTTCCAGCGACGGCTTTTCTTTAGTTATGAGGAGCGTGGAGAGAATGGTGACGAGCGCTAGAGAACAAATGATAGTCAGGCACATGCCTCTGGTGGCATTTGTGGTAGGACGCATGTCTTCCGAAGGCAACGCCGCCGTCGGAGTCGATAAGGAGGACGCGATGGGATACGGCCTCGAGGGTCTCATCCAGGCCGTCGATGCGTTCGATCCCTCCCGCGGCACGACCTTTGCCAGTTTCGCCATCCGCCGCATCCGGGGCGCAATTCTTGACGCGGTCCGCAAGCAAGACCCGCTCCCTCGCTCGCTCCGCAAGAACGCGCGGGAGATCGAGCGGGTCTCGCAGGAACTGGCAGCGCAGCTCGGGCGCTGGCCGACGCACAAGGAGATAGCGCTGCGTATGGGTATCAGCCTGCCGCGCCTGCAGCAGCTTCTCTCGCGCGCCAGTTCGCGCCTGGTCTCCCTGGAGTACTCGCTGGAGGACAAGGCCACAAACGCCAACTACGGCTGGGACCTGGCAGACGAGGACGTCCTGAGCGATCCGGCGCAAGCGGCGGAGAAACGGGCAGCAATCGGCTTCCTTTCGGAGGCCCTCAACATCCTTACCGAACGCGACAAGGCGATCCTCCGGCTGCGCTACGGCGAATCGCGGCCGTTTCACGAGATCGGCCGCATCCTCGGTCTTTCGGAGTCGCGCGTATGTCAGCTCCACAAGCGGATAATCTGCCTGTTGCGGAGGGAGCTTCGCCCGCAACTGGAAGAGGCGGCCTAGGAATGAGGGCCAACGCCGACCGACGGGCAGGCTCAACGCCCGATACGAACGTGCCGATAATATGTCGGAGATGTCCGCGCGAATGGGGTGTGGGTGTGGCTTGCCCAGGAGTACGCATGCGCCGCTCACAAGCACGGAAGCGCAATAGGGATCCGGAACCTATCGGTAATGCAGAAAAGGCAAGAGCAGCGGGAGAACCACAACGGCCTGACCGTTGAGAGGCCGGCTCCAATCGTCGTGCGCCCGGAGATAGGACACGGGACCCATCTGCCGGAGCGCGAGCCCCGAGAGGGAGGGGTCGCGCCTCAGGCGCTGCCGCGGCAGGCGGCGATACTATCGGTCGCGACCTTCATAGGGGGCGTCATCGTTCTTGCCGCCTATGCCCCGCAGTTGCCCCACTCCGGGCTGGTCGGGCTCGTTCTCTTCGCCGTCCTCGCCGCGATATCGGACCGCCTCGGCATCCTGGTCTACAGCGACAGCAGAGTGTCGGTGAGCTTCATTTGTTTGTTCGCCGTCTCCGCGCTCTACGGCCCCGCAGGAGTTTCCATCGCCGCTCCTTTCACAGCTCTGGGTTCGCACCTGCCGAACAACCTGTTCTCCTACCGTTTCATGTTCAATGCCGGAGCCCTCGTCATCGGGAACGGCCTTACCGCGATGGTACTCTGGGCCCTCATCGACCCGCAGGACCTGGCAGTATCTCCGCGGGTGATTATCGCTGCGCTGGCCGCCGCCACCGTTACGTACGGGGTGAATAGTTTCCTCGTCACATCCATCGCCAGTCTCGCTACCGGGCA
Organism: Dehalococcoidia bacterium; assembly: GCA_030018455.1. Classification (NCBI taxonomy): domain Bacteria; kingdom Bacillati; phylum Chloroflexota; class Dehalococcoidia; species Dehalococcoidia bacterium. The sequence goes on along the minus strand of JASEFU010000015.1, from coordinate 1,337 downwards.
GAGCGCGTGGTCGATATGGCAGGAGAAGTTCCAGTGGCTGTTCCCGCACTACGTTGTCTTCGGCCTCCTGGGAATCGCCTTCGCCCTCGCGTACCAGATGCTCGGCGTAAGCGGGCTGCTCGCCTTCGCCGCCGGCCCGATCATGATGCGCCTTGCGATTAAGCAGTACGTGGACAAGACGGCGCGCCACGTCGCAGCGCTCAAGCAGAAGAACGAGCAGCTGGAGAAGGCAAACCGCGAGATCCTGGCGATGACCCGCCGCCTGAAGGAGACATACGACGCCACGTTGGAGGCGCTGGCCGCCGCCCTCGACGCGCGCGACCGGGAGACGGCCGGCCACTCGAGCCGTGTCACCGTCTACACCATGAGCATGGCCGAGCGCCTGGGAATCCACAAGAACAGCGATGAGTGGCTGGACATCGAGCGCGCCTCGCTCCTGCACGACGTGGGAAAGATCGGCATCGCCGACTCGATTCTCAACAAGGCCGGCCCCCTTACGCCGGAGGAATGGCAGGAGATGCGCCGGCACCCGGCAATCGGCTACGACATGCTGAAGGACGTCAAGTTCCTCAGCGGGGCCGCCCACATTGTGTACGCGCATCACGAGCGGTACGACGGCAAGGGATACCCGGAGGGACTGAAAGGCGACGACATCCCGCTGGGCGCCCGAATATTCGCGGTCGCCGACGCCTTCGACGCGATGACGTCGGACCGGCCGTATCGCCGGGCGCTTCCCTGGGACAAGGCGCGAGAGGAGATAGTCAACAACAGCGGCATACAGTTCGACCCGATCGTCGTGGAGGCGTTCCTCCAGTGCCTGGAGGAGTGGAAGGAAAGCGTAGAGGAGCGGATGGCGGCCTAGCGCCAGCGCATCCCGGTGGCAGAGAGCGAGGCGAGGCGGAGAGGATGATCCCGCAGGGACGGACTAGCGGGGGCCGGCCACTGCGGTGATTGACGGACTCGGCACCTGACTGTCGACGCCGCGGTGCGTGTCTTCACAGAGTGGGAAGACCGCCCCCGCCGCGCTACTCTTCGGTGGTGCGGTCTTGTCCTCCTAACGCCACCACCAGGAGATCCAGAGGAGGACCGGCGTCTGCGTCGCGGCAACAGCGGCCACGACCAGCGCCGCTGACGCGATGCCTGCTAGTTTCTTCACGATTCGCCTCCATGCCATGCTTGGTTCGAAACCAAATCTGGGGACTGGCTTTCCTCTCCGCTCGCCCCGTTAGATACCGACCCGTCGGTATGCATTATTCACGTCCCTTAGGGCTTTGTCAAGCCCCTGTACTCGTTCAGTACATTGGTGACACTATGCCGTCCGTAGTTGTCGTTCTTCA
>JASEFU010000014.1 GCA_030018455.1 Dehalococcoidia bacterium | reverse complement strand
TTCCACGTTGGGCATCGATGTGGTCATTGCCAAGGGCGGACCAGACGCGAACGCGTACATCTACGATCCGCCCGACGAGTCCTTCGGCGACAACGACCTCATGGCGCCGAGCAACTGCGGTGGTGGCCGGCAATGCGGCTTGAGCCACATCAGCTTCTGCTACGATAGGGCCACTCCCACGCCCACGCCGACCGACACGGCGACCCCGACCAACACGCCCACCGATACGGCGACACCCACGCCCACCGACACGGCGACGCCTACGCCCACGGATACGGCAACGCCCACGGATACGCCGACAGCGACGCCGACGCCTCCAATGTTTGAGGGCTGCACCCCCGGCTTCTGGAAAAACCATCTGGACGCGTGGGCGGCCACAGGCTACGCGCCCGGCGACTCCTTCGAAGCAGTCTTCGGCGTGGACGCTTTCGCGGGCAGTCCAACGCTCCTGGAGGTCGTGACCCTCGGCGGCGGGGGTCTGAATGCCCTTGCCCGGCACGCTGTGGCGGCGCTCCTGAACGCCGCGCACCCTGACGTCGACCCCGACCCTGCGTACGACACGCCGGCAGAGGTTATCGCTGCCTTCCAAAGCGCGTATGCCAGCGGGGACTACGCCACGACGAAGAATGCACTGGCGATGTCGAACGAGTCAGGATGCCCTCTCAACTCGTACTACACGGCGCCGGTTTTCGCCCGCATAGTATCGGTGTTGCAGAGGCTGGTGCAGGCGAGCAAGGACCTGCTTTCCGGCAACTGAACGGGAGACAGTAGCAAAGAGAGGCCCCGACTTCACTCGGGGCCTCTCTTCCTTTCAGGCCTTTGCTCGGAGCCCTTCCTTCAGGCTCACAAGCATCTTGCGGGTTAGCGGACCCGCCGGAGGAAAGGCGTAGCCGGAGTCGCGAGGGCAACAGAGAAGGGCCGCATATCCGGCCCTTCTCACGGCCTTACATCTTATCGTTGTCTTGGATCGAGCGCGTCGCGGAGGCCGTCGCCGAGGAACGTGAAGCACAGCATCAGCAGGGCGATAGCCGCGGCGGGGAACACAACCACCCAGTAGTTCACCTGGATGTAGGCGTACCCGTCGGAGACGAGACGGCCCAGGCTGGCCGTCGGCGGCGGCAACCCGAAGCCGATGAAACCGAGGGCGGCCTCGGCGAAGATGGCGATGGGAATACCGAACGTGAAGGCGACGATCACCGGCCCCAGCGTGTTAGGCAACATGTGACGCACGACGATACGGAAGTTGCTGGCCCCCAGCGTCTTCGCCGCCGTCACGTAGTCGCGCTCCCACAGCGAAAGCATCTGCCCGCGGACGAGGCGCGCGATCGTCGTCCAGTTGACCATAGCGATGGCGAGCATGACCTGAAGGCGAGGATTCGTGAGGATGGGCCAGTCGCGTTCGAAGAGGACGGAGCGCAGGAGGATGATGAAGAGAAGGTCGGGGAAGGCGTACGTGATGTCCGTCAGGCGCATGAGCAGATTGTCGGTGGTCTTGCCGCCGAGGCCCGCGGCCACGCCGACGGCGACGCCGAACAGCAGCACGAGCACCTGCGTTCCCAGGCCGATCTGTAGCGATATCTCGACGCCGGTGAGGACGCGGCTCCAGTTGTCGCGGCCGAGGTTATCGGTGCCGAAGAAGTGTTCCAGCGAGGGGCCTTCCTGCACTGCCTCGTAATCCTGGTCCTGATAGGGATCGTAGCGTTCCAGCACGCCCAGGTAGTCGGCGGCGACTGCTATCACTGCGATCAGGACGAGCACGATGAGCGCGGCCATCGCCAGTCTGTTGCGGGAGAGGCGCCGCAGGGCGTCGGACCAGAGGCCGCGTTCCCGCCGAGGCAATTCCCATCCCACGGGTGCCAGTTCCGTCTCTTCTTCCAGTTCCCTCATCGGTACCTGATCCTTGGGTCAACGACGGCGTACAGGAGGTCCACGGCCAAGTTAGCGAAGGCGACGACCGCCGTGTAGAAGAGGGTCGAGCCCATTATCATGGCGTAGTCGCGGCGGATGACGGCGTCGACGAAGGCGCGGCCGACGCCGGGTATGGAGAAGACGGTCTCGATGATGAACGAGCCCGTCACGAGAACGGCGGCAATCGGGCCCATCACCGTCAGCACGGGGATCATGGCGTTCTTCACGGCGTGCCGTAGAATGACGATCTGCTCCGTCAGTCCCTTGGCATGGGCAGTCCGGATGTAGTCCTGATGCAGCACTTCCAGCATGCTGGCGCGCGTGACGCGGGCGATGTAGGCTGCGGGCAGCGTGCTGACAGCGATGACAGGCAACACGAGTTTCTTCACGTCCCATGCGCCGGGGTCGAGCACGTCGCTGAGATGCAGCGGCCCGCCCCAGCCGAGGACGTGGAAGACGGGGAACTGCACGGCAAAGAGAACGATGAGGAATGAGGCAAGCACGAAGTTCGGCATGGCCGCGCCGACCGTAGCGAAGAAGACGCCAACGTAATCGAGCCAGCCGTTCTGATTGAGCGCCGAGAGCACCCCGAGGGTGAGGCCGACGACGGAGGCGACCAGGAACCCCAGCGCGCCCAGCTGCACCGTGACAAAGAAGCCGGCGCGGATCAGCTCCGCGACATCGCGGTCGCCACGGAACGAAAGACCGAAATCGAAGTGAAGGATGTTCCAGAGGTAAAGGAGGTACTGCTTCCAGATCGGCTCATCGAGGTTGTAGCGCCTGTTGAGCGCCTCCATAATCGGCTCGGGAAGCGATTTCTCCTGAGTGAAAGGGCCGCCGGGCACAGCGTGCATAAGGAAGAAGGTGATCGTTGCCACGGTCCAGAGGACCGGGATCAGCCATAGCAGCCGTCGTATGAGATAAGCGGCCATCGTGCGATGGGCATGGGGCCCCGACGGGGCCCCATGCCTCCTTCATTACCCCTCTTCTTCTATTAGACTTTATTCGGCTTTAACAAACCAGCATTCGGGGCACCAGTTGCCGGGCATAGCGGCGTCGATGGCGCCGTTTGCGTGGATGCCGCCGATGTTCGAGTCTACCAGGTAGAGGAAAGCGCCCTGCCAGATCGGCGCTGCGCCGCACAGCTTCGTGACGACCAGCGTCTCCGCTTCCTGGAGGAGCTTGATGCGCGCGTCGTTGTCGGTTTCGGCCGCGGCAGCCTCCAGCTTGGCGTCGATGTCAGGATCGCTGCACTCATACTTGTTGTTTCCGCCGCCGGTGTCGAACAGCCCGATCAGCGGGTTCTCGGGGTCGGGGTAGTCGATCTGCCAGCCACCGGGGAACAGCTCGAAATTCATCGAGTTGAACGTCTGAGAGCGGGTCTTGGAGTCGACAGCCTCGATGGTCACATCTATGCCCAGGACCTCTTTCCAGGCCCTCTGGAGGAACTCGCCCTCGGCCTTGCGGTCAGGCCTGTCAAGCACTGTGATCCGCAGACTCGGGAAGCCCTGTCCGTCGGGGTAGCCGGCGTCGGCGAGGGCTTTCTTCGCGGCTTCGGGGTCGTAGCCGATGACATCTTCGAAAGGCCCGTTGCCCTGGTGCCCGGGGATGCCCTCGACGAGCCAGTAAGTGGCGGGAATGTAGGCGTCGTTGTAGACCACCTTGACGAGCTGCTCGCGGTCAATTGCGCGGGAAAGAGCAAGCCGCACGTTGTAGTCTTTCAGCACCTCATTGTTCAGCTGCATTTCCACGGACCAGATGCGGCCGGCGCCCACGCGCAGGAACTGGTCTGCCAGGTCCGGGTCGCCCTCGATGACGGGAATGTCCGTCGCCGCGACGCTGGTCATGTCCAGCTCGCCGGTTTGGAATGCGCGGAAGGCGACCGAGAGGTCGTCGATGAACTTGACGGTGATCTCCTGAAGGGCGGGCTTCGGCTCCAGCGCCCACTCAGGGTTGGGCTTCAACGTGACGTGGTCTTTGGGGACGAACTCGGTGAGCGTGAACGGCCCGTTGACAACGATGTTGCCGGGGTCCGTCCACTTGTCGCCGTACTTCTCGATGACATCCTGGCGCGCCGGGAAGGCGGCCCACAGCGACATGACAGTCATGAAGGTGGGTTTGGGAGCGGCGAGCGTGACTTCGAGGGTGGTGTCGTCGATCGCCTTCACCCCCACGGCGTCGCGCAGAGCGGCCTGCTCTTCGGGCGTCGCCTCGGCGGAGTTGAAGTACTCGTCGCAGCCGACGATGCCGAGGATGTCAGCGCCGAGCAGGTACTGGTAAGGCCCGGCGACCTCAGGGCTGCACTCGCGCTTTATCCCGTATTCGAAGTCGGCCGCGGTGAGCGGCTCACCGTCGGACCACTTCAGCCCCTCTTTCAGTTTGATGGTGTACACGTTGCCGTCGATCTCTGGCTCACCGTCGGCCATTGCCGGCACCGCCTCGACCTCACCGGCCTCGTTCAGAACAAGCTGATAGAGACCGCGGAAGAGCATACGCTCGATCGCGATGTCCTGTTCGAAGTTAGACCGATGGGGGTCGAAGAATTCCGGTTCGCCGCTCTGGACGACGATCTTCTGCTGTTCAGGAGGAGCGAGGTTCTCTTCCCCGTTGGTGGGGCCTTCTGTGGGTTCCTCCTCCTCCCCGCCGCACGCAACCATCACCAGCGACAGAAGGGCAACAAGTGTCCCGATGAGCAAGAGAAGACGTGGCCTTATTTTAGGCATGGGTCCTCCTTTCGTTGAGGGTGTTCTGCTTCTCGTTTCGCCTGGATTATCTGAAATGTATGTACCTCCTTTCTATTGCGCCTTGTCCCGGCGGCCGTGTTGATTATTCACGCCCCTTGCCGGCCTGATGCTGCCGTTACGAGCCGATAAAGGATAATCTGAGAATGCCCTTTATGTCCATACTCTTTCCTTTGTTATCTAATAGTTATACAACAAGAGTGCCAATTAATGGCTAGCTTCACTTGCGGCTCCTATAACCACGCCAACGCCTTTCTCGTTTACGATTCCTCGTTTGGCAAGAAAGAGGTGATCAACGCTGCACGGACAACAACGATCGGGGAAAAAAGCGAAAAATCCCGTTGCCGGGTATTGACTTTCCCCCCTGCGTCGCATTATGTTGACCGAGCCCCGCACGACCGCAAGCTCCGTTTAGTCACAACACCGGCAGGGAGGTGATCACCAGTGAGGTATCAACACGTCAGCAATTCTTCGCGGCTGCTGGCAGCGGTTGCCTTCGCCGTGGTCGTCGCCATCGCCATCATCAGCTTCGCGCTGGTGCAGGGCGGCGGCCGCGAAGCGTCCGCCCACTATTACGACTTCGATGGGGATACCCTGACCGACCTCCACATGGAGATCGATATGGACATCACCAACGGCAGCGGGCCCTGCGACCCTGCGGCCACCGACAACGTCGGCCCGCAGCGACAGCTGGGTGTGG
>JASEFU010000013.1 GCA_030018455.1 Dehalococcoidia bacterium | reverse complement strand
GACTCAACCGCCGAGCGCCTGAACTGTCTTCTCATCGGGCCGACGGGCACGGGCAAGTCGCTCTGCGTCTTTGAGGCGATGGAGCGGCTTCTCCGTCCGAGGAGGCTCTTCGTCATCGAGGGGCATTCATCGCTCAAGGAGTTCGACCTCCTGGGCGGCTATGTTCCCGACGGTGCCGGCAGTTTCTACTGGCGGGACGGCGTGGTTACGCAGGCCCTCCGCGAGGACGGGTCCGTGCTGTTCATCGATGAAGCCAACCGGATGCCGGCGCGCGTTCTAAACGTGCTGCTCGGTGTCATCAGCCGGCGGGCGGTCGTGTTGACCGAGCACGGCTCCGAGGAGGTCCTGGCCAGCGACGACTTCTGTGTCGTCATGGCCTCGAACCTGGGCAAGGGCTATCACGTGGAGAGCTACGACGCGGCGCTGATATCGCGCTTCCCCGTCGTCCTGGAGTTTCGATATCTGCCTCCTCGTGATGAGGAGCAACTGCTGCGAGAGAGAACCGGCATAGGCAAAGAGGAAGCGCGCGTCATGGTGAAGGTTGCCAATGAGACGAGGCGTCTCAAGCGCAGCCACGAGCTGTCAGGGTGCATCGACCTGCGCGGACTCATCGCCTGGGCCGGCAAATTCAAAACGAGGAAGGAGGAAGACCTGCTGGTCCGCCTGAAGGCGTCGGCCGGCATAACCATCATGTACGGCGTTTGTGGGACCGATAGCGAGGGGTACGTGAGGGAGGACGTCACGGACGTTGTCCTTTCCCTCATCGAGGCCCACACACCGAAGTAGCACCAAGCTACCAGGGCCACCGGAGAGGATTCGCTCCATCCGGTGGCCTTTTTCTATCCGAAAGGAGGGAGAACAACATGGCTCTGAGGTGGTGGCAGTGGCGCAACATCCAGGAGAAGCTGCGTCTCTACGGGCGCGCCCTCCAGGGTCCCATGCCCTATCGAATCGAGTTCGCCGACGAACCAAACCTGACGGGGCTGACGGACTTCAGCCGGCGCTTGGTGCGGGTGAACCCGGAGATGATACCCGGGCTCAAGGCAAGGCAAGCTTACGACATCACCAAGGCTGTTCTCTGCCATGAGGCAGGCCACCGGCGGTTCACCACTCCCGTGAAGCTGCCCCCGGTCGTCCACATGGTCTCCAACATCCTGGAAGACCAGCGGATCGAGAGCCTGATGATGGAGGAGTTCGCGGGGACGAGGACGCTGATTCGCAGCCTTACAAAGAGGCTCTTCGAGCTCAGCCCTGACCTCGAAGCCGGTGACGACCCCGGCCAGGTCGTTGCCGCCGCCCTGCAGTACCGCTGGGCTTACCGGCTGGATGCGTCCTTGAAGGGGGAGTTGTCGGCCATCAATCAGGAACGTTGGGAGAGAGTGAAACCGCTGGTGGAGGCCGCCTGGGTGGCTGATTCCAGCCTTGAGGTGGACCGATACGCGGAGAGGATCGTGGAGATTCTCGATCTCAAGGGGCACCACATACCGCTGTGGGTCATCGAGGAGTTGGATCGATGCGAGGGCGACCGCGGCCGTGGCGATCACGCCGAGAGGCGCACGCCGGTAGCACCTGAGCCGTTCGACGGAGACGGTGAACATTACCCGCGCACTGAGGCCTTCGACGGCGAGTTGGTGCCGGAGGGTCACCGTGCCGGGGACGGCAGGTTCTCGATCGACCCCAAGCCGTACATTGAGCTGGAGGAGAGGGCGATGCCTCTGGCGCAGGAGCTCATCGAAGAGCTTTCTCTGACAGAGGTGCCGGACGAGCTGGAACCGGTCGCGGTTGGCGGCCGACTCTCCGTGCGGCAGTACCTGCGGGAGCGGGAGCAGCCCTTCCTTGCGCTGTCAGAAGAGCCCACCAAACCGCCGACAATCGCGCTGCGGGTTATCATCGACCACTCGACGAGCATGAACTACGGCGGCGGTGGGAGAATGCGAATCGAGAGTGTTGCTGAGGGCGCGATGATGCTCCACCTGGCCTGCGAGGCCCTGGGAATTGAGCATCAGGTCGCCGTCACCCCACAGCAGACTGTTCTCGCGGAAAACGGCTCCGGAGAGAGAGGCAAGGCGCTGATCGCCGGCATGGTGCCCGCGAAGGCCGGCTGGGAGGATATCGCCGTCGCCATAAGGCGGCACAGCGAAGGCCTTCTGCAGTCACCCGCCGCTGTACGGCTGATAGTCGTCCTGCATGATGGGTACCCCAACGATGGCGAGGAAGCGAAGCGGCTTTGCCTTATGCTGAGGGGGAAGGTTGACGTGATCGGGATCCTGCTCGACCCGGATGATGCGACGAAGCAGGCCATGTCAGAGATCTTTGGTCAGGACAGGCTTATTGCCTGCGAGTCCAAAGAGTTGCCGAAGAAGCTTGCGGCGATGCTGAGGTCGATCAGGGGAATCTAGTGTACGGGGGGACTTCCATCTTGGCGTCCCCCCTTTCTTTGGTGCGAGCCCTCTGGGTTGGATCTTAGTTTTCGACCTGTTGGATGACCTTGCCGAACAGGGGTCTGCTTATCTCCTGCGCCCTCGGCTCAACGAATGTCTCCCTGTCAATTGCACCTGGCGCCGATGTGACACGGACAACGTTCAGTGGTAACTTGGTCGCCGGGCTCTGCGAAATGGAAGACGGCAAGAACGGAGGAGACAGGAATGCTTGAGGACGGTGGGCGGAATAGCCTCTCCGCCGAAGATGCATGTCATCAGATTCATTCTGTGCTGGCACGTCTCCCGCTTCTGGCATCCCCGGCAGATGTGCCGTTCGGCGATGGACTCTACTTCTTCTACGAGAACGGGGAGACGAGCGGACATGCACCGGGCGGGCGGGTAGTACGGGTGGGGAACCACCCCTGCAGCGATGGGTCCCTCCGCAAGCGTCTGGCGCAGCACTTCTCCGGCCGAAAGAATGGCAGCGTGTTTCGCAAGTACCTCGGTGGCGCTCTTCTGAGGCGGCGGGACCCTGACTGTCCTTGCCTTGCCCCCGCGCCCGGCAAGGGTCATTGGGAGCTCCAAAACGCCAAGACATGCCCCGAGTGCCAGCAACTGGAGGCGGATGTCTCGGCGCTGCTGCGAATGTCGTTCCGGTTTCGCTGCGTGATGGTCGAAGACCGGCGAGAACGGAATGAGTTAGAGGATCTTCTTATCGCTACCCTGGTCGCGTGCCCGGTATGTCGGCCATCCACCTCTTGGCTAGGGCATTTCGCCTACAGCGAGAAGGTGGCATCGTCAGGACTTTGGAATAGCCAGGGAGTGGGAGGTCCAGCCATGAACCGCGATCAGCTAGAGCGCTTTCAGAATCTGGCCCGAGCCTCTCGAGAGAAGTTCTAGGCCAGGGAGGGATACTATGAAAGGCACCTTGATATTCAGCAGTTGCACCGCCGCTAAAAATGATTCCGTCGCCGTTGGCGCGAAACGAACTGAGCCTGAAGACTACATCAGTGACCCCTCGCTACTTCGAGAGCTTCGCAGAACGAGAGAGGTCATATTGTCGAAGCCAGAAGCGAAACTGGGCACTTCTGAAACCTATGCCTTTGACCTCTACGTTCAAACCGGACGTGCATACGGCGGAATATATCAGCAATTCTATGCTCCATTGAGGCAAGTCCTGCTGGAGGAAACCAAACCAATAAGATGGTTCTTTCTCTCCGGCGGGTACGGAATTTTGGCCGCCTCGGAGTCGGCTCGCTGCTATCAGGCCACGTTTAGCTATCAAATCGCCAGACAAAACAGAATACCCTACACGGGCAGACTGTGGCAGCCATCGTTGAGGCGGATATGCGAACACATCGTCCAGCGCCACCCTGACTGGGCGGTTTACGCATTTGGCAGTCGAGACTACACGGAGTTTCTCAAACAATCGCGCCTGCCACCCGAGGCGAAGATCATCGAGAGTACGGGGAGCGCCGGCCCAACCCGCCTGTCGCCCGTGATAGCGGCGTTTACAGAGGCGCTGCTACACGAAAACCTGCCGGCTTTCGACAAGCACTACCCGAACCAGTTCACCAAACTACTCCGCTAGCGTCGGGATCATAGGCCATGAGACTGGTGCGCAACACGACGGACACAATAGACGATTACATCGAGGAAATGCTGCATGAATTGGAGCAGCCCGATGACCTCCCCGTCGCCGTCAAAGTCAAGAACTCCTGGAAGAGGCGGGACTTTCATGGAACCTTCTACCCGGACGCAAGCTCGCGTTTTCTCATATCGCCAAAAGGAGTGAAATACGTCCTCGGTGCCAACGACAAGGGGTACGAATACAGGGATCTCATTACCTTGCACGTCCCACCATTTCCATGGCCAATGCTGCTGGATACGAACGAGAAGATCATACTGAAGCGCCCGATGCGCGAGAGCTGGGGAATCGGGGTGCCGAACCGTTTCATCGGTCTCAAGCTAATCGCGGCCCATGAAGTGCAGCACGCCCGACTCCAGGAGAAGCTTCACCGCCAGAGCGAGATCTTCTGCGCGTTCGTGATGATCGAGTTGGCCCGTAAGCTGAACCTCAGGATTGCCCCTTGGGAGGAAATCTTGAGGGAGGCAGAACAGCTAGAAGAGCGTGAATGGGCTTGCATCTGTCGCGACGCTCCAGTCCCATCTTAGTGTCAGCGCCTGAGCCAGCGCGCCGGACGGGCTGTGCTATGATTGCCGAGGAGGATGTGACGTGGGTGTGCTACTTTGGCTCTCTCTGGTGATATTGCTGTTTGGCCTGGCCGCGGTCGTAGCATACGTCAGCCTCAGACTCATGATAAGCGCCCTATTCGGGAAGTGAGCGACGAGGCGATAGGTCGGTCGGCGACCCTTAGTGTGGCCCCTTGAATCTGTTTCAGGTGGTGGGGCGTACGGCTGCCGGCGATACTCGCGTCAGCCTTGCAGCAACTGGAGGAAAAGGTCGGCCGTCACCGGTTTTATGCCCAGGAATTCGCCGACGCCCAGGACATCCTTATCCTCGCTGACGATAAACAGGGCCCGGCCCTCGAGGGCGCACTCGAAGAACTTGTCGTCGTTAGGGTCGCGGCACACGGACAGCTTCTCGGCGGGCTCGACGACCTCCGCGCGCTCCAGGATGGCGAGGACCTGCGCGAGGGGAGCTGGCTCAGCCATCTGAGGAAAGCGCCGGCGAAGGCTCGGCCGGTAGAGGACAGAGATGATCTCCCTGATGATATCGGGCGAGAGGACGAGGACGTAGCGGTCGGAAAGTTCGAAAAGAAGGCGCCCCCATTTCCCGTGTGGGTTGATGAGGGCGCGCACGAAGACGACCGTGTCGAGGACGACTCTCATTCCTTCGTCTCCCTCGCCTCCCTTAGCGCCTCGTCAATCGCCTCGTTGACCTCGTCCTCCGAGCGGCCTTTGAGGCTCTCCCTGACCGGCGCGAACGCCTTGTATAGATCACGGGCCCAGGGCGAGCCTTTGCTCTTTGGGGTCACCTTCACTGGCTCGACCTCCAGCCTATCGCCGGCGACCGTGATCGAGAGCATGTCGTCCTCATCCAGCCCGATCGCCTCCCTCAATTCCTTGGGGATGGTGATCTGGCCGTGTCTGAGCTGCTTGACTACCTTTCGCATGACCGCCTACCTCCTGTCGCTCGTCGCTTCGTTCAATGATGATATCACACGATAACACATCCAGTCAAATACATCATTGACAGGGGCTCCTCAAACTGCTAATCTAACTTTACAATATGACTCGAATCATAGCCGTCGCGAATCAGAAGGGAGGCGTCGGCAAAACAACAACGGTACTGAACCTCGGCTCCGCCCTTCAAAAGGAGGGCAAAAGGGTGTTGCTCGTGGACCTCGATCCGCAGGCTGCCCTCTCCGCTAGTCTCGCCCCTCCCCAGGCCAAACCTTCGAATACCGTCTATCAAGTCCTGCTGTCTCAGGCGCCTCTCGGCCAGGCGATCCGTCCCGGCGACAACGGGCCCGACCTCGTTCCGGCCGACCTTGACCTCGCTGCCGCCGAGCTTGAACTAAGCGCTGAGATGGGGCGTGAACGGATTCTGGCGGACGCTCTGGCTCCCGTCTCGCAACGATACGACTTCATTCTCATCGACTGCCCGCCTTCGCTGGGTCTTCTCACTGTGAACGCTCTGGTGGCGGCAGGCGAGGTTCTCATCCCGCTCCAGTGCGAGTACATGGCGATGCGGGGACTGGGCTCTCTGCTCCGCACGATTGAGAAAGTGAAGGCGAAGCTGAACCCGGCACTGGCTGTGGCGGGCATCCTGATCACTATGTACAACGGCAGGACGCTCCACGGCCAGGAGGTGATGGACGAGGTGCGCAGGGCCTTCGGCGAGAAGGTCCTCAAGTCGGTTGTGAAGGCGAGCGTTCGCTTCAAGGAAGCGCCGGCGGCCGGCCTCTCCATCATCGACTATTCCCCCTCGCATGAGGGGGCGCGGGCATACCAGGCGCTCGCCAGGGAGCTTACAGGATGACCAGTCGTTTTTCAATCAAAGGGCGCGGCGCCGACATCTTCTTTGGGGATCAGTCTCAGTCATCCTCGGGCCAGGCAACCGACCCCAAGCTAGAACCAGACGTCGAGCCCCGACCTGACTTTCGACAGGAAGAACCCGACGGAGTTGTGTCAGAGCGCGAACGGGGTGTCTTTCCAGACAGCAAGACTGCAAGACAGACAGCAATACTCAAAGACAAACAGCAGGCCAGCTTTCCCGCGACCGAGCCGGGATGGTCGATAGGCTTGGACGAGGCGGCCCTCCGAGAGTTGCGGTCGCTCCTTAAACGCGAGCACCGGATCCACAACACCTTCCGCTACAGCCAGGAGGAGCTGGAGGCTGTCCGCGACATCGTCTACGAGATGGAGGTGCGCTGGGGGAAGAAGCTCACCCGCAACGACGTGATGCGGGCGGCGCTGGACCTAATAATCGAGGACTTCCGGGCAAGACAGCAAGAAAGCTTTCTTGCCCGGCTCTTCGAGGAGGAGGACTGATGGGGCTGATTCGGGGTGAGGCAGTCTCCACGTTCAGCTTCGTTCCCAAGTTGGAGATCAGTGTTAGGGAGCTCTTTGCCCAGGAGGCCGCCCGTCTCGGCTACCGCATCGTCGAGAGCAGAGCGTCTTTCCCCGACTACGTGCTCGAACGGGGCGGCAAGAAGCTGTTCGCCGAGGCCGAGTTTAGGAGTTCGGACTTTCTCCGCCACCACCACGACTTCTCCCGCTGCGATCTTTTGGTCGTCTGGGAGCACGACCTGCCTTACCTTCCGGTGCCGGTGCTTGAGCTGAAGTCGTTTGCCGTTCACCGCGTGAGGCGATCGGGTAATCGCCTCCATCGACGAGTACGACGATAGGTCATTGGCGGCGGTCCCTTTTGGAGTCGTTCTGGCGCCCTACAAAGGCCTTTTTCGACCGTTCTCTCAACGCGCGTAGGAAATGGACGAGACGAGGACGAGGCGCGGCTGGTACAGGCGGGGATGCACACCTGCGGCGTCGGACAGCGAACATACTGAAGGCAGAGGACTGCGGGGAGGAGTCGAACCCTTGCGGCTATTGCTGAGTCAATTCGAGCAGATGCCGATTCTGGTCCTGAAGCGCAATAACGGCAGCCGCCATAACTGGATTGTCACCGCAGTCTTGTTGCCCCAACTGAGCAATCATATTGGATGGGTCTGGGGGCATGTGACCAATTTGACGGCATTTGAGGACGAATGCGTCGAGGAACGCCAGCAGGTTGAGGGAGTAGCGCCAAGCATAGAGGGGATGATCTGGATAACGACCGGCAACGTTGAATGCTTCAAGATGGCGGCAAAGCTCGAGAAATTCCTCATCGTCGAAGGGCGCGCCTACGCAGTTGGCCAGCTTCACCAATCTGTGATGCCTCGGTGCGTCCCTTCCGGTTGCTAGCAGAATCGCCTTCAAGTACTTCTCAATAGTCTGTCCGGCCATGTAGAGAGCCGCTGGATGAACTACGCGGCTTGACAACATCAGAATTCGGCAAGAGAGGTAGGATATGTCAGCATGAACAATCATATCCAGCGACGTTAGAGCTCCAGGATCTGAGGGTGCAGTTATGAGGACATCCTTGTGTCTCAGACGAATCGGAGAATGCACTGGTGGATCACCTGGCAGACGCCAAGGGTAGTAGGGCAACGTCGTTGGTACTTCCATGGCTGCGATTATAGTGCCTTCGAGGAAAGCGAGCGACTAACCGAGGCGCTTGGCGGGCACATCTGCCCGAGAGCGCCGGCGAGGGGAAGGGCTCGATGTTTACCTTCACGTTGCTTCGAGGTCCGGCCGCCCAGATCAGACCGAAATCCCGAAGAAGAACAATCCGGCTCCGTATGTAGGGTTTAGAGCTGCAGAGGTGATGGTAACGATGGGCAAGGTGAAAAGCTCTCCTGGCTCGCTATCAGCGCCCCACAAGCACCCTTCCGCGGCCGTTTCGTCGTCCGTTAGAACTCCCAGGCAACCGCCATAGTCTGGTGCCGGGCGCGACCGGTTTACTCCCTACCCGCTCCGTTGGAAGAGCCATGTTGTCCATTGGACTGAAGAGACGATGCTTCTCCTTCACCTGGCTGGCAACCAGATTGACGTAGATTCGGGTCACTTCGAGTGTGGAGTGACCGAGAATCCGTTGTAGCGAGAAGACGTCTCCTCCAGCCATCAGGTAGTGGACGGCGAACGTATGCCGCAGAAGGTGGACGTGTAAGCGCGGTATGTCTGCGCGGGCCTTCGCCCTGCGGATCATCAGTTGGATCGCTCGGACCGTGAGCGGCCTGCCGTCGACGGTAAGGAAGAAGCGTTCGTCGTCGACGGGCGGGCGGAAGTGGTCGCGGTATCGCCGGAGGGCACGCGTCGCTCGCGCACCAACTGGAACTAGCCGCTCTCGATTTCCCTTTCCGAGGACCTTGAGCTGGCCCATCTGCAGATCGGCGTCGGGTAAAACTAGATTACACAACTCACTGCAGCGCAGGCCTGTGTCCAGAAACGTCAGGACGATGGCGTAATCACGAGCGCCCAGGGTGCTGTTGCGATCAAATCCCTTCAGCAGACGCTCGATCTCGTCCTGGGTCAGCCACTCCGGCTCCGTCTGCCGGGCCTTCGGCAGCCGGTAGCGTCCCAGAATGTTGGTGTCGGTGTAGCCCTCATTCCACAACCAGGACGAAAACGCCTTTAGGGTTCGGACATACCCCCGGATCGTGTGTCCGGAGAGCTTCTCAGCTTGCGTGGGAACAAAGGTGTTGCGTTCGTACTTGTTCTCCCTTTCCTGCTGATAGAGAACGAATTGCCTTACTCGCTCGACGCTGAAGCCGCCGAGGTCCGTCGGGTATTCCTTTTCCCGCAACCATCGCAGCAGGTCGTTGAGCTTGTCATTATACCAGCTGATGGTAGACGGGGACTTGCCCTCGCTCCGGTTGTACAGGGCGTAATTGGCGAAGAGCGTCTCCAGGGGCACGGTCGACTTGTCCATTTCCTCCCACCGCTGAGTCTTTCTGGGCTTCATGCTGCGGCCTCCTTTCGCGTTTGGCTATTGCCAGGCGGTCAAGGAGACTACCGGACTCGTTTCAAACCGCTGTTTTTGAAAACTTCGAGTCCGGTGCTCAGGTTGGTGGGTCAAAAAGACGAAGACCGCCCCGAGAGGCGGATTTTGAATCTAA
>JASEFU010000012.1 GCA_030018455.1 Dehalococcoidia bacterium | reverse complement strand
GACGCCGCCCGCTCCCGCGCCGCGACGTCGCGCCAAGGCCGCCGCACCTGCCGAGGAGGCCCCGCCTGCTCCGCGCACGCGGCGTCGCCCGAAGGCCGCCGGCACGGGCGAGGAGGCCGGAAGTGCCTAAGGAACTGCACCCGTACGACATACTGCGGCGGCCCCTCGTAACCGAGAAGAGCACCGTGCTCGCCGGGCAGAACCAGTACGTGTTCGAAGTCGCAAAGCAGGCGAGTAAGCAACAGATCAAGGAGGCCGTCCAGATCGCCTTCAGCGTCGAAGTCAAGGCCGTCAACGTCATGAACGTGCGCGGCAAAGTGCGGCGTTTCCGGCGAGGGCCGGCGGCCGCCCCCGACTGGAAGAAGGCCGTGGTCACCCTCCAGCCGGGGCACAAGATAGAACTTATCGAAGGAGTCTAACGCCGGCGGGCCTGCAGCGGGCCTGGAGAAGCGGAACGAAATGGGAGTCAAGCAGTACAAGCCGACATCGCCCGGACGGCGGGGAATGAGCGGCTTCACCTTTGACGAGGTCACGAAGAAGCGGCCCGAGAAATCGCTGCTGGCGCCCCTGAAGCGCAAGGGCGGACGCAGCAACCAGGGGCGCATAAGCGTGCGGCACCGCGGCGGCGGCGCGGCGCGGCAGCTCCGCATTATCGACTTCCGCCGCATCGACAAGACGGGCGTGCCGGGACGAGTCGCCGCCATAGAGTACGACCCGAACCGGAGCGCGCGCATCGCCCTCATCAACTATCGTGACGGCGAAAAGAGGTACATCCTCGCCCCCGTTGGCCTGCAGGTCGGCGACACCGTCGAGACGGGCCCCGGCGCCGACATCCGGCCGGGTAACGCCATGCCCTTGCGGGACATTCCAACGGGTACCAACATCCATAACATCGAGATTCACAACGGCAGGGGCGGCCAGATCGTGCGCAGCGCCGGCGCCGCCGCGCAGTTGATGGCGAAAGAAGGCGACTACGCCCTCGTGCGGCTCCCCTCCGGCGAAGTGCGGCGCGTTCCCATCGGCAACGTCGCCACGATAGGGCAGGTGGGGAACGTCGAGAACAGCATGATCAAGCTCGGCAAGGCGGGACGCTCCCGCTGGCGGGGACGGCGGCCGACCGTCCGCGGCTCCGCCATGACCCCGCGCGATCACCCGCACGGCGGGGGCGAGGGCAAGGCGCCCATCGGCATGCCCGGGCCCAAGACCCCCTGGGGCAAGCCCGCGCGTGGATATCGCACACGGCGGCGGCGCGACACCGACAGGTACATCGCGAGGAGCAGGCACAGGGCCTAGGAGAGACAAGTGTCACGCTCTACCAAGAAGGGACCTTTCGTAGACCCTAAGCTAATGAAGAAGGTGGAGACCGTGCGACGGTCGGGGCAGCGCGCCATCATCCGCACCTGGTCTCGCGCCTCCACGATCATGCCCGAGATGGTAGGCATGACCATCGGCGTGCACGACGGGCGGCGGCACGTGCCCATCTTCATCACCGAGAACATGGTCGGGCACAAGCTCGGCGAATTCGCCATGACCAGGCTGTTCCGCGGCCACGGCGGGCGCGGCGCCCAGACTACGCAGGTCCGGAGAAAGTAAGAACGTGGAAGTCAGGGCCAGAGCGAAGCAGATACGCGTATCGCCGCGCAAAGTGCGGCTGGTGCTCGAACACCTGCCGGGCAAGCGAGTCGACGAGGCGCTGAACATGCTTCGCTACATGCCCGTTCCCAGCGCCCGGCTCGTCGCCAAGGTCGTCAAGTCGGCGGCGGCCAACGCTGAGAACAACTATCAGATCGCGCAGTCGGACCTGCGCATCAAGGCCGCCTACGCCGACGAGGCCCCGCGCCTCAAGCGCCTGCGGCCGCGTGCGCGGGGCAGGGCCGGCCGCATACTGCATCGCGCCAGCCACATAACCGTCGTCGTCGAAGAGGAGTCATAATGGGTCATAAAGTCCATCCCACCGGCTTCCGCCTGGGCGTCATCTACGGCTGGCAGAGCAAGTGGTACGCCGACCGGCACTACAGCGACCTCCTGCACGAGGACCTGCAGATACGGAGCGCCATCAACAAAAGCCTGCCCGACGCCGGCATCTCGCGCGTTGAGATCGATCGCAACGCCAACATGGTGTCGGTCACCGTTCACACTGCCCGGCCCGGCATCGTCATCGGACGCGGCGGACAGCGGGTCGATGAACTCCGTCAGCAGCTCGAGAACCTGACGGGCCGGCGCGTGCGCGTGAACATCGTCGAGATAAGGCAGCCTGAGATCGATGCGCGGCTCGTCGCTCACAGCGTTGCCGAGCAGCTCAGCCGGCGTGTGTCTCACCGTCGCGCCATGAAGCAGGCGGTGACGCGAGCCCTTCAGCGGGGCGCCCAGGGGATAAAGATAACCGTGGGCGGCCGTCTGGGCGGCGCCGAGATGTCGCGCCGCGAGACGGAAAAGGCGGGCCAGGTGCCTTTGCACACCCTCCGCGCCGACATCGACTACGGCACGGCGGAGGCGCACACGACGTTCGGCCGCATCGGCGTCAAGGTCTGGATATACAAGGGCGAGGTCTTACCCGAACCGAAGGCGGCGCCCCCCGCAGCGGCGGAGGAGGGCCGCCCGCCCGAGAGCGCCGAGACGGAGCCCGCGCCTTCCGCCGAGACGGAGCCCGCGCCCGCCGCCGATGGGGAGCCTGCCGCAGTGGAAGAGGAACAATCGGAGTAGATAATGCTTCAGCCCAAGAGGGTAAAGCACCGGAAAATGCACAGGGGCCGCATGCGCGGCGACGCCAGCGGCGGCAATGAGGTCAGCTTCGGCGAGTACGG
The DNA here is from genome assembly GCA_030018455.1 of Dehalococcoidia bacterium. NCBI lineage: Bacteria > Bacillati > Chloroflexota > Dehalococcoidia > Dehalococcoidia bacterium. The sequence continues at coordinate 35,141 of JASEFU010000012.1, read as the reverse complement.
GTTGCAGGCGGTGGGCCGCGCCTGGGTCGACTCGCGCCAGATAGAGGCGGCGAGGCGCGCCATAACACACTATGTCCGGCGCGGCGGCAAGGTGTGGATCCGCATCTTCCCCGATAAGTCGGTAACTGCCAAGCCGGCCGAGACCCGCATGGGAAGCGGCAAGGGCAGCCCCGACCGCTGGGTCGCCGTCGTCAAGCCGGGCCGCGTCATGTTCGAGCTGGCCGGAGTGCGTCGCGAAGTCGCCGAGGAGGCGATGCGGCTCGCCTCCCACAAGCTGCCCCTGGAAACGCGTTTTGTAGTCCGTGAGCACGAGGGGGCGCAGTGATGGCGCGTCGCAAAAAGAAAGCGGGAGCGGAGGCGCTCCGCGACCTCTCCGACGAGGAGCTGGCGCGGCGGCTCGAAGAGTCGTACCGGCAACTCTTCTCGCTGCGGCTCAAGATATCGACTCGTCAGCTCGCCAACCACCGCGAGCTGCCGAAGACGTCGCGCCAGATCGCACGCATCAAGACGATACAGCGGGAAAGAGAGCTTGCCGCGCTCTGGGAGACCGCTCAGGGGGAGAAGGCCTAGACCATGTACACACGCCGCAGGTCACAGGTGGGCGTCGTCGTAAGCGATAAGATGGCGAAGACCGTCGTCGTCGCCGTCGAAAAGCACAAGCGGCACCCCCTGTACAAGAAGACAATGCGCCGCACGTTGCGCTACAAGGCCCACGACGAGAAGGGGGCCGCTTCCGTAGGCGACACGGTGCGGATCGTGGAAAGCCGGCCCCTGTCGCGGGAGAAGCGCTGGCGCGTCGCCGAGGTCATCACCCGTCGCGAGGTCGCCGAGATCGCGCCGCGCGAGATCGGCGCCTCCGTGCTCGAAGAGCTGGCCGCGCAGGCGCCGCCGCCCGAAGCGGAGGCCCCCGCAGCGGCGGAAGCGGTGGCCGAGGCCCCCGCCGAAGTGCCGGCCGAGACAGAAGCCGAAAGCGAGCAAGCGGCAGCGGCGGAAGCGGAAGCAGCCGCCGAGAGCGAAGTGGAGCCCGAAGCCGAAGCTAACGCGGCTGCTGAAAGCGAGGCCGAGCCCGCCGAGGTCGAAGAAGCGGCGGCGGCTGAAACAGAGCAAGCCGGCGAGGAGCAGGCGGAAGAAGAAAAGGAATGATCCAGCAGTACTCGCGCCTCAAAGTCGCCGACAACACGGGCGCCCGCCAGATAATGTGCATCCAGGTGCCGGGCAGCTCGGGGCGCCGCTATGCCCGCGTCGGCGACGTCATAGTGGCCAGCGTTAAGCAGGCGCAGCCGGGCGGCAGCGTAAAGAAGGGCGATGTCGTGAGGGCGGTTGTCGTTCGCACCGTCAAGACCTACGGGCGTCGCGACGGCTCCTACATCCGTTTTGACGACAACGCCGCCGTCATTCTCGGCGACCGCGAGAACCCAAGAGGGACGCGGATCTTCGGCCCCGTGGCCAGGGAGCTTCGGGACAAGAACTTCATGAAAATAGTCTCCCTTGCGCCGGAGGTAGTATGAACAAGATCAAGCGCGACGACACAGTTCTCGTCATCGCCGGAAAGGACCGCGGCAAGCAGGGGCCCGTACGTCGTGTCCTGCGGGCCGAGGGCCGCGTTGTCGTGCAGGGCGTGAACATGGTGAAGCGCCACCAGAAGCCGCAGGCCCACGGCACGCAGGCGGGCATCATCGAGCGTGAGGCGCCCCTCAGCGTGTCGAACGTCATGCTCATCTGCAAAAGCTGCCGCCGCCCGACGAGGGTCGGCTTCGCGGTCAGACCCGACGGCGTCAAGGCGCGTGTTTGCCGCAAGTGCGGCGAGTTCATCGATTAGGAGCGAAGTTGGCCCCAAGACTGAAAGAGTACTACAAACAAGAAGTGGCCCCCGCTCTCATGCGGGAGTTCGGCTACCGCAACCCGATGCAGGTGCCGCGGCTCGAGAAGATCGTCGTCAATATCGGGCTCGGCGAAGCGCTCCAGAACGCGAAGGCGCTGGACTCCGCCTCGGCCGACGTCGCGGCGATAACCGGCCAGAAACCGGTCATCACCCGTGCCAAGCGTTCGATAGCCAACTTCAAGATCCGCCAGGGGAACCCCATCGGGCTCATGGTCACCATCCGCGGCGACCGCATGTGGGAGCTGTACGACCGGCTGGTCAACGCCGCCCTGCCGCGCATCCGCGACTTTCACGGCGTCTCCAACAAGGGCTTCGACGGGCGCGGCAACTACAGTCTCGGCCTGCGTGAGCAGTTGATCTTCCCCGAGATCGAATACGACAAGATAGACCGCATCCGCGGCCTGCAGGTGGTGATAGTGACGACGGCGAAAACCGATGAGGAAGGCAAGAGGCTGCTCCAGTTGATGGGCATGCCCTTCAGCCGGAATTAGAGGAGTAGCAGTGGCGAAAGTATCAAAGATAGTGAGGTCCCGGCGCCCGCCGAAGTACCCGGTGCGGCAGAAGAACCGCTGCCGCATCTGCGGGCGGCCCCGGGCGTATATGCGCATGTTCGGCATGTGTCGCATCTGTTTCCGGCGCTTGGCCCTTGAGGGCCAGTTGCCCGGCGTCAAGAAATCGAGCTGGTAAGGGGCTGACCAGGACGTTGGGCAGAACGACGGAAAGACCCCACGAGGAGGCGATTGCATGAATATTACCGACCCCATTGCCGATATGTTGACGCGGATACGCAACGCCACCATGGCTAGGCACGACGAGGTGCGCCTTCCCAGCTCCAAAATGAAGGTCGCTATCGCCCGCGTGCTCAAAGAAGAGGGCTTCATAGAGGGCTACGAAGAAGCCGTCGAGGGCCCGCGCCGCTTCCTGAGGATCAAACTGGCGTACACCGGCAAGAAGGAGCCGGTGCTCACCGGCCTGAAGCGGGTGAGCAAGCCGGGCCTGCGCGTCTACGTGCAAAAACGGGAGATACCGCGCGTCTACGGCGGGCTGGGCGTGGCTATACTATCGACCCCGCAGGGAATCATGACCGGGCAGCAGGCCTGGCGACGTCACGTCGGCGGCGAAGTCCTCTGCTACGTCTGGTAGATGGGAGAAGGGAGCCGCGCGTGAGGACGGCGGGACGCCGAGACGAGCGGGAGGAAACTGCGGTCGGAAAAGGGGAACCGATGCCGCGTCCTTCAGGCCGCGGTGTAGAGATGCAGGCGGATTATGCCGGGCCGTGTTGGGGCGCGGCGCAGAGGCAGGTGGAATGTCCAGAGTAGGACGGCTACCGATAACGATACCCGACAAGGTGCAGGTGAGCATCGAGGGCGGCCGCGTCACCGTTCGCGGCCCGCGGGGAGAGCTTTCCCGCGAAGTCTCGCCCCTGATGTCGGTGCGCCAGGAGGGCAACATCATCACGGTGGAGCGCGAGAACGACAGCCCGCAGCAGCGCGCCCTTCACGGGCTGACGCGCAGCCTCATCGCCAACATGGTGCAAGGGGTGAGCGACGGCTTCACGAAGACGCTCGAGTTCCACGGCGTGGGCTACCGCGTCGAGAAGCGCGGCGACAACATCGTTCTCAGCCTCGGCTTCTCCCACCCGGTGGAAGTCGCGCCGCCGCCGGGCATAACGTTCGATGCCGAAGGCACGAACCGCGTCCACGTGCGCGGCAGCGATAAAGAGATGGTCGGCCAGGTAGCCGCTGATATTCGCGCCCTGCGGCCGCCGGAGCCCTACAAGGGCAAGGGCATCCGCTACGCCGGCGAGTATGTGCGGCGGAAGGCCGGTAAGGCTGGCAAGGCCGCGCGAGGATAAAGAGAGATGGCAGAAGAGAGGACCGCCGTAGCTGCCAGGAAGAGGCGTCATAAGAGGGTGAGACGCAGGGTCAAGGGCACCCCCGGAAGGCCGCGCCTCGCTGTCTTCCGCAGCCTCTCGCACATCTATGCGCAGGTAATAGACGACGACTCCGGCCGTACCCTTGTCGCCGCTTCTGACCTCGAACAGGCGGTGCGGAGTCGGATGGACAGCAAGACGAAGACAAATATCGCCGGCCTCGTCGGAGAGCTCATCGGGCGGCGCGCTATTGAGAAGGGAATACAACAGGTCGTCTTCGACCGCGGCGGCTACAAGTTTCACGGCCGGGTGAAGGCCCTGGCGGAAGCGGCGCGGGCGGCCGGCCTGAAGTTCTAGAGGTATTGCGAATGGTGACAGCGGAGCAGGTACAGGCGGCTGAGCCGGAACTCTCGGAAAAGGTGATCAACATCAACCGCGTGGCAAAGGTGGTGAAGGGGGGACGCCGTTTTCACTTCAGCGCCATCGTCGTCGTGGGCGACGGGAGGGGCAGGGTCGGGTTCGGCATGGGCAAGGCCCGCGAGGTCGCCGAGGCGATCCGGAAGGGTTCTGCCATCGCCCGCAAGAGCCTCGTCGACGTTCCGCTTTCCGGCACCACCATACCGCACGAGGTGCTGAGCAAGTATTGCGCCGCCGAAGTGCTGCTGAAGCCAGCCGCTCCGGGCACCGGCGTTATTGCCGGGGGCGGCGTGCGCGCCATCGTCGAAGCGGCGGGGATCAAGGACGTGCTTGCGAAATCGCTGGGCAGCGACAACCCCATCAACGTCGTGAAGGCGACGATGCTGGGCCTGTCGCGGCTCAGGGACCCGAACGCCGTGCGGGCGCGACGTCTCGCCGTCGCCCGCGCTCGGGAGGTGGAGAGTGGCGCCGGCGCTTAAGATAACCTGGAGGAAGAGCGCCATCGGGTACCGCCTCGACCAGAAGCGGACGATCCGCGCCCTGGGTCTGCGGCGCCTGGGACAAACCGTCGTTCACGAAGACTCGCCGGCTGTGCGTGGTATGATACAGAAGGTGCAACATCTTATCAGTGTGGAGGAGGAGTAGCTGGTGGAGCAGCACGGACTGAAGCCGCCGGAAGGCGCGCGCCGCCCCCGAAAGCGGGTGGGGCGCGGCAACGGCAGCGGTCACGGCACCTACTCCGGCAAAGGCCTGAAGGGCCAGAAGGCGCGCGCCGGCGGCGGGCCCCGTCTCGGCTTTGAGGGTGGACAGCTCCCCCTCATCCGGCGGATGGCCCGTAAGCGCGGCTTCACCAACATCTTTCGCGTGGAGTACCAGACAGTGGACGTATCGCATCTCGCGCGTTTTCCCGCCGGCGCCGAAGTCACGCCTGAGTCGCTCCTCGAGGCGCGGCTGGTGAAGAGCCGCCGCGCGCCGGTCAAGGTGCTCGGAACGGGCGAGATCGGCGTGCCGGTGACGGTGCGCGCGCACAGGTTCTCGGAGAGCGCGCGTCGCAAGATAGAGGCGGCGGGAGGCACTGTCGAGGAGGTGGCGCGTGGCGACTAGGACCGCGTCGCAGCCCGTCATGCCGCGTCTCCTGACGGCGGTCATCGAGGCGTTTCAGCAGCCGGACATCCGGAAGCGCCTTCTTTTCACGTTCGGCATTCTGACGGTCTTCCGCTTCGTCGCTCACGTGCCGATCCCGGGCGTGGACCCCGACCAGCTCAAGGACGTGTTCGAGGGCAATGCCGTGCTCGGGTTCCTCAACCTCTTCAGCGGCGGGGCGCTCAGGCGCCTGAGCGTGGCGGCGATGGGCGTCTATCCGTACATCACGGCGACGATTATCATGCAGCTCCTCATCCCCATCGTGCCCGCGTTGCAGGCCCTCTCGAAGGAAGGGGAGCAGGGGCGCAACAAGATCACGCTCTACACCCACTGGATGACGGTGCCCCTGGCGGTATTGCAGGGCTACAGCCAGCTCCTGGTGCTCGAAAGGTTCGGGGCGATCAGCGGCATCGGCTTCTCCGGCGACGAGGCCCTGCCCACGTTCGCCGCCGTCGCCTCGATGGCCGCCGGGACGATGTTCCTCGTCTGGCTGGGCGAGCTCATAACCGAGAACGGCATCGGCAACGGCATCTCGCTGATCATCTTTGGAGGCATCGTAGCGGGCATGCCCTCGCTGCTGCCCAGCATCGCCAACTCCGACGCCGGTCTCGCCGGCATCGGGTTGCTGGCTGTGCTCGGCGTGGCCCTGGTTGGTCTCATCGTCTACTTTTACGAGGCGCAGAGGCGTGTTCCGGTGCAGTTTGCCCGCAGCATGTTCCGCGGCGGCCGCATGTACCGTCAGTCCGGTCAGACGCACATTCCGCTGCGCGTCAACTCCGCCGGCATGATCCCGCTCATCTTCGCCTTTTCGCTCGTGGTCTTTCCCGCCACCGTCGCCCAGTCATTCGAGAGTTCGAACACGGAGTGGGTGCGCAACGTTGCCCAGTTCATTTCCGGCACGTTCAGCCCCGGCAACGCTCCCTACTATGTCATGGTCTTCGTGCTCGTGGTCGCCTTCGCCTTCTTCTACACGCTGGTCATCTTTCAGCAGCAGAACCTGGCGGAGAACCTGCAGCGACAGGGCGGGTTCGTGCCCGGCATAAGGCCGGGACGGCCCACGCAGGACTACATCATGCGGGTGCTGGTGCGGATCACGTGGGCGGGCGCCCTCTTCCTGGGGTTCGTAGCCGTCGTGCCGTACATTGCCACCTCGTTTACGGACGTCCAGGCGCTCACGATAAGCAGCACCGGCCTGCTCATCGTTGTCGGCGTTGTACTCGATACCATGAAACAACTCGAAGCGCAGCTTCTGATGAGGAACTACGCGGGCTTTATACGCTAGAATATAAGGGAAAGGTCTTGTTCCTGATACTCCTGGGGCCGCCCGGCGCGGGCAAGGGCACACAAGCGGAGGCTATCGTGGCCCGCACCGGCGTTGTTCACATCGCCACGGGCGACCTTTTTCGGGAGAACATCCGCAACCAGACGGAGCTGGGCAAGCAAGCGCAGGCGTACGTCGGCCGCGGCGAGCTTGTGCCCGACGACCTGACGGTGCGGATGCTGCTCGACCGCATAGGCCGCCCGGACACGGCGCAGGGCGTCCTGCTCGACGGCTTTCCGCGCACAACGGAGCAGGCGCGCGCCCTCGACGAGGCGCTCTCGGCGCGCGGGCAGGCGGTCGATCAGGTGCTGTACATAAACGTCGGAGAAGAGGAGGTCGTGCGGCGCCTCGGCGGTCGCTGGACGTGCCGCCAGTGCGGCGCCGTCTATCACGAGTCGTTCAATCCGCCTAGGGAGCGCGGCCGCTGCGACAAATGCGGCGGTGATCTCTACCAGCGGGACGACGACAAGCCGGAAACGGTCAGGAACCGGCTCGCCGTCTACAACCAGCAGACCGCTCCCCTGATCGATTTCTACCGAGGTCAGGGGAAGCTGACGGAGGTCGACGGCGGGCGAGAGGCGGAAGAGGTAGCGCGCGACCTTCTGAGGGCGATCGGAGCGGCCTCTCGCGGAGCCGTGTAGCCGCGATGCCCATAATCATAAAGTCGGACGACGAAATCGAAATAATACGGGAGGCAGGGCGCATAGTCGCGCAGGTCCTCCAGATACTGACAAGGGAGGTCAGGCCGGGACTCAAGGAGAAGGAACTCGACAGGGTAGTGAGGCGCGAGTTCGCGGCCCGCGGCGCCACGCCTACCTTTCTGGGCTACCAGGGCTACCCGGCCAGCGTCTGTGTCTCGGTGAACGATGAGGTCGTCCACGGGATACCGGACGAGAGGGTGCTCCAGGAGGGCGACATCGTCAGCATCGACCTCGGCGCCACGTACAAGGGCTTTGTGGGCGACGCCGCGGTAACCGTGCCTGTGGGGAAGGTCAGCCCGGAGGCGGCGCGGCTCATCGAGGTCACCGAAAGAGCGCTTTACAAAGGAATAGAGGCAGCGCGCGATGGCGTGCCTCTGGGGGCCATCTCGCACGCCATACAGAGGGAAGCGGAATCAAACGGCTACTCGGTCGTGCGCGAGTACGTCGGGCACGGCGTCGGGCGCAAGATGCACGAAGAGCCGCAGGTGCCGAACTTCGGCCCGCCCGACAGGGGGCCTGTCTTGAGAAAGGGGATGGTGCTTGCCCTCGAGCCCATGGTGAACGCCGGCGACTGGCGGACAAAACGGCACGCCGACAACTGGACGGTAAGCACTATCGATGGGAAGCTTTCGGCCCATTTCGAACATACCATCGCCATCGACAAGGATGGCGCGACGATACTGACGCTGCCCTGAGCGGCGGCGCACACGACCCTTCGGGGAGGTTATGCCGAAGAAAGAGACAATCGAAGTAGAAGGCGTGGTGAAAGAAGCCCTGCCCAACGCCATGTTCCGCGTTGAGCTCGCTAACGGGCATCGCGTCCTCACCCACGTCTCAGGAAAGATACGGCTCAACTTCATAAGGATCTTGCCGGGCGACCGCGTCTTGGTTGAGCTTTCGCCGTATGACCTGACGAGAGGACGAATAACCTACCGGTTCAAGTAACGAAACGGGGGTCCTGAGAGGACTCAGAGATGAAAGTGAGAGCATCGGTCAAGGTGCGCTGCGAGAAGTGCCGCATCGTCAAGCGGCGCGGCGTGCTCATGGTCATCTGTCCTAATCCCAAGCACAAGCAGCGCCAGGGATAGGGCGGCACGCTGCCCTGTCCCGGCAGGGAGAGGAGGAATTATGGCCCGTATCGCGGGAGTCGATATCCCGAATGACAAGAAGGTGGGCGTGTCGCTCACGTACATCTACGGCATCGGCCGCTCACAGGCGGAAAAGATCCTCGCCCAGACAAAGGTCGATCCAGCCGTTAAGGTGCGCGACCTGACCGATGACGAGATCAACCGCATCCGCGAGGTGATCGACCGCGGGTACATGGTCGAGGGCGATCTGCGCCGTGAGGTGCGACAGAACATACAGCGGCTGATAGAGATCAACTGCTATCGCGGCATCAGGCACCGGCGCGGGCTGCCCGTGCGCGGACAGCGCACCCGCACCAACGCCCGCACCAAGCGGGGCGCGCGCCGCACCGTTGCCGGCAAGCGTCGCTCGGCGGCCAAGAAGTAAGAGAGGCGGAAGTAACGTGGCCGACAAGAAAGGCAAACCCAGGACGAGGAGACGGGAACGCAAGTCCATCCCCCGCGGCCGGGCTTACATCCAGTCCACCTTCAACAACACCCTGATAACGATGACCGACCCGGCGGGAAACACCATCGCCTGGAGCAGTTCCGGCTCATCCGGGTTCAAGGGCTCGCGAAAGAGCACGCCCTACGCCGCGCAGCTCGCCGCTCAGCAGGCCGCGCGCAAGGCGATGGATCACGGCATGCGCCAGGTCGATGTCTACGTCAAGGGGCCCGGCAGCGGTCGCGAGGCCGCGATCCGCGCTCTCCAGAGCGCCGGACTCTCCGTCCTCAGCATCCGCGACGTTACCCCCATACCGCACAACGGTTGCCGCCCTCCCAAGCGCAGGCGCGTATAAGGGCGGCTGAAGGAGATAGGTTCTTAATGGCAAGATATCGCGGACCAAGGTGTCGAATATGCCGCCGCTACGGGGAGCCCCTGCTCCTCAAGGGCGATAGCTGCGCGTCGAAGTGCGCCCTGCAGCGGCGCACCCAGCCGCCCGGCTACCGGATAGCCCGCCGTCGTCGCATCTCCGACCGCGCGCTTCAGCTTCGCGAAAAGCAGAAGGCGCGCTACGCTTATGGAGTCCTCGAGCGCCAGTTCCGGCGCTATTACGCCGAGGCGGTGAGACGGCCCGGCATCACCGGCGACAACCTCATCCGGCTGCTCGAAAGCCGTCTCGATAACGTCGTCTACCGCCTGGGGTTCGCCGATTCCCGCGCGCAGGCCCGCCAGATCGTCAATCACGGGCACATAGCGCTCAACGGCAGGAAGACGAACATCGCGTCTGCCCACGTTAGAGAAGGCGACGTCGTCAGCTGGACCGAGTCAGGGAAGAAAACGGAGTACTTCCAGATGGTCAGCGAAACGGTCAAGAGCAGGGAGATACCCGCCTGGCTGAGCCTGGACGTCGAGAACATGATCGGGCGGGTGCAGCGCATGCCGGAGGCCGTCGAGGCGGGGGCGAAGTTCGACCCGGCGGTTATCGTAGAGTACTACTCGCGATAGTAGGGCCGCAGCGAAAACAACTGGAGGCTGGATAATTGATCGCTCCGCAATTCTTTGATTCAGATCGGGAGGGCGCCATGGACACGGGACTGGTGGCCCCGGAGATTGAGATCGAGGAAAGCAATGACACCTATGCCCGGATCGTCGCGGAGCCTTTGGAGTCGGGATTCGGCACTACGCTCGGCAACGCGCTCCGCAGGGTGCTCCTGAGCTCGCTTCCCGGCGCCGCCGTCACGTCGGTGCGGATAGAAGAGGTGGAGCACGAGTTCTCCACCATCCCTCACGTCAAAGAGGACACGATCGAGTTCCTCCTCAACGTGAAGGGGATCCGGCTGCGCGCCCTCTCCGACCGGCCCGCCAAGCTTTACCTGGAGGCCTCAGGACAGCGCGTCATCACCGCCCAGGACATACAGGTGCCCGCCGATTACGAGATCGTCAACCCGGAGCAGCACCTGGCCACGCTCGACTCGGACGAAGCTCACCTGACCGTCGAGTTCAACGTCGAGCCCGGCCACGGCTACGTGCCCGCGGGCGAGCGCGACGGCCTGCCGATCGGTGTGATCCCCGTCGACGCCATCTTTACCCCTGTGCGCAAGGTCAACTACCGCGTCGAACGCACGCGCGTCGGCCAGGTGACCACCTACGACCGCCTCGTCCTCGAGGTGTGGACGGACGGCACGATCAAGGGCGTCGACGCCATCAGCCGGAGCGCGGGCATTCTCACAGAACAACTCGGGCTGTTCGCCCGGCTTGGCAAGCCGCAGCCGGCGATGGTGGAGCGCGGCCTCGGCATGGGGGCCGCCCTCACGCCCGACCGCTACAATACGCCCATCGAGGCCCTTAATCTCTCCGTGCGCGCCTACAACTGCCTGAAGCGAAGCGGTTTCACGACCGTCGGCCAGGTGCTGGAGAAGAGCGAGGACGAGCTGCTGGCGCTGCGCAACTTCGGACGGAAGTCCTACGATGAGCTCAGGGCCAAGCTTGTTCAGATGGGCTTCCTGCAACCGGAAGCGGAGGAAGGCGAGGACATAGGCGAGGAAGTGCTCAGCCTGGAAGAGGAGGAAGACGCATCGCTCGGCGCCCTCGGCGCGGCCCTTCTCCAGGCGCTTCGCCGCTCCGGCAAGGATATCTCAGGGCTGAAGGAAGAAGAGGAAGAAGGAGAAGGCGAAGAGCCAGAGGGAGAGGAGGAAGAAGAAGGGGGAGCGGAAGAGGAGTAACGCTCCGGCCTCCTTCTCTGGAACGGAATCATGAGACATCGGGTTGCCGGCCGCAAGTTTGACAGATCGACGCCGCAAAGGAAGGCGCTTTTCCGCGGCCTCGTCACCGATCTGCTGCGCTACGAGAAGGTGCAGACCACGGAGGCGAAGGCGAAGGAAGTGCGGGGCATGGCCGAGAAGATCATTACCCTCGGCAAGGAGGGGAGCCTGCACTCGCGCCGCCAGGCCCTGCGCGTTGTGAACGACCCCGCCGTGGTCAAGAAGGTCTTCGATGAGCTGGGGCCGCGCTACTCGGACCGTCACGGCGGCTACACCCGCATCGTGAAGCTGGGGCCCCGCCTCGGCGACGGCGCGGAGATGGCGCGGCTGGAGCTCGTCTGACAGGAGGCGCCATGCCGGGCCCTGCCGCCGGCGCGCGGAAAAAAAACAGCCGGCGCGCCAGGCGAGAGGAAGAGACGGGGCTGAGGCGCATCGCTCTTCTGCTGGAGTACGATGGTAGCCGCTACGGCGGATCGCAAATTCAAAAGAACGCGCCGACAGTCCAGCAAGAGCTGGAAGAAGCGCTTTACAAGCTGACCGGAGAAAGGCATCGGGTGGCCTTTGCGGGCCGCACCGACGCCGGCGTCCACGCCTGCGGGCAGGTCGCATCATTCCTGACTCCGGCGCGCCACGAGACGGAGGTCTTCCGTCGCGGCCTCAATCACTGGCTGCCGGACGACATCGCCGTTAAGCGGGCGCTGGAGGCGCCGCCCGGCTTCGACCCACGGCGGCAGGCGCGGAGGCGGCTCTACCGCTATCTGGTCTATAATGGCCCGGCGCCTTCGCCGCTGCTGCGCAATCGCGCGTGGCACGTGGCGGACGCGCTGGACGCGGCGTCGATGGCGCGCGCGGCAGGCTGTCTCACCGGTAAGCACGACTTCGCGTCGTTCGCCGGCAGGCTGTCGTCCCCGCGAGGGGGCACCGTGCGCACGGTCTACCGGTCGGAGGTGCGCCGGAAAGGCGACATCGTCGTCTTCTCGATGGAGGCGGACGCTTTTCTGCCGCATCAGGTCCGCCGGACGGTGGGCGCCCTCGTGGAGGTCGGGCTCGGGCGCATGGCCCCGGACGACTTCGAGGCGATGCTGCGACGGCCGGAGTCGGGCAAGGCCGGGCCGGCGGCGCCGGCGCACGGGCTGTATCTGGCGCGCGTCACATACCGCGACGTGAGAATAAGCGATGAGACAGAGAATGAAGACATACAGCGTTAAGGCGAAAGAGATCGTCCCTCAGTGGCACGTGGTGGACGCCGCCGACCAGTCGCTCGGGCGCGTGGCGGCGCGCGTGGCGTCGCTGCTGCGGGGCAAGCACCGGCCCAACTTCACGCCTCACCTCGACATGCGTGACTTCGTTGTCGTCGTGAACGCCGCCCGCGTGCGCATCACCGGCAAGAACAAGATGCGCGAGAAGATCTACTACCGCCACTCGATGTACCCGGGCGGGCTCAAAGAGACGACGCTTGAAAAGATGATGGCCACCCGCCCGACCCGCGTCATCGAGAACGCCGTTCGGGGCATGTTGCCGCACAACCGGCTGGGCGCGAAGCTGCGGCGCCATCTGAAGGTCTACGCCGGCCCCGAACACCCGCACGAGGCGCAGGTCCGCGCGGGGAAGAGGGGCGCGCCGCCGGCCGCGGTCGCTCCGTCGGAAGCGAAAGCGAAGGCGCCCTCTGCCGAGCCGGAGAAGGCCGCCGTAGAGGAACAGGCGCCTCCGACGGCCGTGACGGAAGGGGAGCAGACGGCGGAGACAGAGACAGGCGTTGCAGAAGCAGAACAAACGCCGGAGACGGCTGACATCGAAAAGGAGGCCACCGCGCAGGCCGCCGTGACTGAAGAAGGCGAGCTGCCGGAGCAGACAGCACAAGAGGAGAATCAGCCTTGAACCAGCAGTACCACTCCGGGACAGGACGAAGGAAGAGCGCCGTGGCGCGCGTGCGCCTCTATCCGGGCGCGGGCACGGTGATCATCAACGGGAAGCCGCTGGAAGAGGTGTTCGTCCGTCCCGCGCATCAGATACAGGTGCTGCGGCCGCTGCAGGTGACCGAGAGTGAGGGCAAGTTCAACGCCCAGGTGAAGGTGGAAGGCGGCGGCATTAGCGGCTGGGCCGGCGCCATCGCGCACGGCATCGCGCGCGCCCTCGTCGAAGCGGACGAGAACCTGAAGAAGCCGCTGCGCGCCCACGGCCTCCTGACCCGCGATCCGCGCGTAAAGGAGCGCAAGAAGTACGGTCTGAAGCGCGCCCGCAAGGCCCCTCAGTACACCAAGCGCTAATGCCCTTGGGGCTTCCCGTTCAACCGATTCCATAGGCCGGGCATCTTGCCCGGCGCGGTAAGGGAGCCCAGAGGGCGGAGCCCTCTGGCGGGCCTGCCTGCCGGCAAGCGGGGGTTTTCAGGCCTGCCCGCCACAGGAGGGGGTGTCCCCCTGAAACCCAAATAACGCTTGTGGGCGGGAGGGTGGGAAGATGGACGCTAATGTTACGAGCAGCGGCAGCGGCTACCCTCAATTGCGACGCTTCGTGCTGCGTGCCAACAGACCGTTTGGTACGCAACGCCAAGCGTAGCTACTTCTCCGCCAGCCAGCCCTTAAGGTGCTGTATCGACGTCACGGGCGAGGGACGCACCCCATTCAACATCGCCACGTAGTAGCTCGCGTGGTCGCCGAAGAAGATCGCCGTCAGCACCCGCGCAAGCTCGCTGTCGCCGCGCACGATCACCTTGTCGTCGCTCACGCCGGCAGCCGCCAGCGCGTCATGCGTGCCGTTGATCCGCAGGATGATGCGTGGGTTGAGCTTCGGATGGTACAGGAAGACCACATGCGCCTTCTCCGACACTTCGCGCGGCAGCCCGTAACCCTCGATAGCGTTGTGGTTCGCCTCCGATAGCTCCTCGTAGAAGGCCCACACCTTCCCGTTCTCGTTGAGTTGCGTCTTCCAGCGGTGCGCCGCTTCCGCCAGCCATTCCCCTCCGTAGACCACCGGCAGCTTCCCCGTCAGCCGCGACGCCAGTTGCTTCGCCTCGTTTCGCTCGAACGGCACGTCGACGCCGATCTCGCCGCGCATCTCCTCCATGAGCGCTATCGACTCGGCGACCGCTTCCTTCTGCGACGGCAACACGCCGGCCAGCTCGCCGAGGACAAGGAGCGGCATCAGGCTGTGCCCCAGCGCCGAACGCGGCTCGCCCGCGTACTCGAACGTGTACGCCGCGATCCCCCGCTCGCGCGCGATGTCGAGCAGACGGCCGCCCGTCGTCATCACCAGCTTCTGGGACGGCGTCTCCAGCGCCCGCCCGAACGACGACAACACCTCCTCCGTGTCGCCGCTCTTGCTCGATGCGACGACCAGCGCCCGTTCGTCGTCCGCCAGCGGCGGAAGGTCGTAGCCGCGATGCACAAGCACCGGCTTGCGCGACGACCGCGACGCCAGCGAGCGCAGGATGTCGCCCGCTATCGCCGAGCCGCCCATGCCGAGCACGACAATGCGCTCCGCTTCCGCAAACCGCGGCGGGAAGGGGAACGCCCTCGCCCGCGACCACGCGTCGCGGCACTGCTGCGGCAGCCCGGCGATGCGGCCCCGCAGGTCGTCGGGGTCCAGGCGCGCGTATGTTTCCGGGTCGTCGAGCGCGTGCATGGTTAGCCCTCCTTTGCCGCCGGCAGTCCCGCCAGCTCGCGGCCCGCCGCCAGCATGCGCGGCACCAGCGCCGGATCCGGCACCTCCGTATAGATGCGGATGAGCGGCTCCGTGCCCGAGAAGCGTATGAGCAGCCAGCCGCCGTTCTCGAGATCGAAGCGGTAGCCGTCTATCGTGTCGCGCTCGACGACGGCGACGCCCGCCAGCTCGCGCGGCCGGCTCTCGTCGACGCGGCGCAGGACGTCGTCGCGCTCCTCCGGCCGCATGTGGACGTCGATGCGGTCGTAGTGATGCGGCCCCACGCGCTCGTACAGCTCCGCCAGCAGCTCCGACGGCCGCTTTCCTGTTCGCGCCATGAAATCAAGAAAGTACAGGCCCGCCACTACGCCGTCGCGCTCCGGCAGGTGGCCGCGAAAGCCGTAGCCGCCGCTCTCTTCGCCGCCGATGAGCGCGCCCGTCTCGATCATGCGGGGCCCCAGGTACTTGAACCCGACGGCCGTCTCGTAGACGGGCACGCCGTACAGTTCGCCCAGCCGCTGCACCATGCGCGTCGTCGTCAGCGACTTTACGATCGGGCCGCGCTCGCCCCGCACCTCCAGCAGGTAGTACGCCAGCAGCCCGAACACCTGCAACTGGTCGACGTAACGCCCATTCTCGTCGACGACCCCCACGCGGTCGGCGTCGCCGTCCAACGCCAGGCCGACGTCCGCCTTCTCGTCGCGCACGGCCGCCGACAGTTCCCCCAGGTTGCGCCCGATGGGTTCCGGCGAGTGAAGGCCGGGGAACAACGGGTTGCGCTCGTCGTGCAGCTCGCGCGCCCTGAGCCGCCCGCTCGAGAGCAACGCGCGCAGGTAGCCCATGCCGGCGCCGTACATGGGGTCGGCGACAACCTTCAGCTCGGATGCCCGCAGCGATCCGAGGTCGACCAGGCGCGCCAGTTGCGCGAGGTACGGCGGCCGCGGGTCGAAGCGTTCGAGCAGCCCGCGGCGCTCCGCTTCGTCGAGCCCGATGCGTGGCGGCGGGCCCGACGCCAGGATGCGCGGCAAGGGCGCCTCCAGCCGCTGGATGACCTCCGGCGAGGCGCTCCCCGCGTACTCCGGCTTGTACTTGAAGCCGTTCCAGCGCCAGGGATTGTGGCTCGCCGTAACGACGACCGCTCCGCCCGCGCCCTTGTCGAGGATGGCGTAGGAGACGGTCGGCGTCGGGCAGGCGCGGTCGCACAGATAGACCTTGATATCGTTGGCGGCGACGACTTCGGCGACGGCGGCCGCGAAGTCCTCGGAGGCAAAGCGCGTATCGTAACCGACGACGAGGCCCCGCCGGGCGAGGCCGCTCTCTTTGAGGAAGAGCGCCACGCTTTGCGCGCACGCCCGCACGTTATCGAACGTGAAGTCCTCGCCGATAACGGCGCGCCACCCATCCGTCCCGAACTTAATCACGCTCTCCACACGCAACCCCTTGTCTGAACGGGGAGTGCAGAGGGGCAGAGCCCCTTTGCCAAGGGTTCAGGGCCCGCCTGCCGGCTCACAGGGGTGTGCGCTAGTCCTTAATGTCCGGCACTCGTCCCCAGGTCCTCGCTCCCGAACTATCGGGGAGTCCAGAGGGGTGTCCCCTCTGGCGGGGTTCAAGGGGTGTCCCCTTGGGTTTATTGACTTATCTAGGGCGGGTGGGCCTGCCTGCCGGCAGGCAGGCGGGAAGAACCACGCATCTTCGCGCGGCCCTGGGGGCGCGAGGGTCACCCCCGCTCCTCCACATGCTCTTCCGCCTCCCGCACGTCCTTCAACGCTCCTCATAGGGCGGGCATCTTGCCCGCCATGCCGTGCAAGTGCTCCTCGGCCTCCCGCACGTCCTTCAACGTATCGATGGGCTTCCAGTACGCCCGGCTCTTGAACCCGTACAGCCGCCGTTCCGACGCCAGCGCCGGGAACACCGTCGTCTCGTGGTCGCCCACGTCCGGCAGCATCGAGAAGAACTCGCGCCCCAGCGCGTACACCCCCGCGTTCACCCAGTAGGGCAGCAGCGGCTTCTCGTCGAACCCGAGGATGCGGCTGCCGCGCAGTCGCACGACGCCGAAGGGGCTGCGCAGAGGCGCCAGCATCACCGTCGCCGTCGCGCCCGTGCGCTCGTGCTGCCGGAGGAGCGGCGCCAGCGGCTGCTCGACCATGTTGTCGCCGTTAGTGCCGATGACGACGCGTTCGCTCTCCGGCACTTGACGCCAGCCCAGCTTGAACGCGCCGCCGCGGCCCAGCGGCTCGTCCTCCACCGAGTAGCGGACGCGCAGCCCGAAGCGGGCGCCGTCGCCGAAATGCGACTCGATGGCCTCGTGGCGGTAGCCGCACAGCAGCACGACGTCGGTGACGCCGTTCTCGCGCAGCCACGCCAGGTGGTGTTCGAGGATGGGGCGTCCGGCGACGGGGACCATCGGTTTCGGGCGGTCGGAAGTGAGCGGCCTCAGCCGCTCCCCCTTACCGCCCGCCAGCACCAACGCAAACAAAGGCTCCCTCGCTCTCTTCCCTCATCTCGGCAGGGTCGGGGCTCGGTACCCGACCCGCCGCCCTATCTGGCCGCCGGCGGGCAGGATGCCCGCCCTGTGAGTTTACGATCCGATGCCCCGGCCTTCAGGCCGGGGTGCTGCAAATGTCCCGCTCCCCCTTACCGCCCGCCAGCACCAGCGCAAACAAAGGCTCCCTCGCTCTTTCGCTTTCCCGTGGCGCGCGGCCGCAGCCCGGTGTCACCGCAAGCGTGCGCTCGCCTTTCCCACCCACCCACCCAGGTCTGTTATATAGGAATCGATTTCAGGGGGACACCCCCTGAAACCCCCGTCAGGGGGCTCTGCCCCCTGGACCCCCGATTCGAGGGCGGCGCGTGCGCCGTCCGTTTATCTGTTCCCGTATCCGTTGACAGGCACATCGGCGGGCAAGATGCCGGCCCTACGAACCCGGGCTAGCTCTCGCGGGCGACGGGGAGGCCCGCCTCCCGACGCAATAGCTCCGCCTTGTCCGTCGCCTCCCATGGCGCGTCGATGTCCTCCCGGCCGAACGCCCCGTACGCCGCCGTCGCCTTGTATATCGGACGCCGCAGCCGCAGCCCGCGGATTATCGCCTCCGGACGCAGGTCGAAGTGCTCCCGCACCAGCTCCAGTATCCGCTCCTCCGGCACCCGATTCGTCCCGAACGCCTCGACGGAAAGCGACGTGGGCCGCGCCACGCCGATGGCGTACGATACGTGCAGCTCCAGCCGGTCGGCCAGGCCCGCGGCGACCAGGTTCTTCGCCACGTAGCGCGCCGCATACGCCCCCGAGCGGTCGACCTTCGTCGGGTCCTTGCCCGAGAAGCAGCCGCCGCCGTGCCGCGCGATCCCGCCGTATGTGTCGACGATGATCTTGCGCCCCGTCAGCCCGGCGTCGCCCATCGGCCCGCCGATCTCAAAGCGGCCCGTCGCGTTGATGAAGTACTTCGTGTGCTCGTCGAGCATCTCCGGCGGGATGACCTTGCGGATCACAAGCTCCATGATCTCCTTGCGCAGCACCTCCTGCTTCACCACCTTGTCGTGCTGCGCCGCGATCACCACCGCGTCGACCCGCTTCGGCACGCCGTACGCGTACTCGACCGTCACCTGCGACTTGCCGTCCGGCCGCAGATAGCCGAGCGTTCCGTCCTTGCGCACCTGCGCCAGCCGCCGGCAGAGCCTGTGCGCGAGCGATATCGGCAACGGCATGAGCTCCGGCGTCTCCGTGCAGGCGAAGCCGACCATCATTCCCTGGTCGCCGGCGCCCCGCTCCATCTCTTCGTCGTCCGATAGGTGCTCGCGGTACTCCAGCGAGTGCTCCACGCCCATCGCGATGTCCTTCGACTGCTCCTTGATGGAGACGATGACGCCGCACGTCTCGTAGTCGAAGCCGTACTTCGCCCGCGTGTAGCCGATGTCGTGAATGGTCTGCCTGACGATCTCGGGGATCTCGACGTAGCAGCTCGTCGTGATCTCGCCCGTCACGAAGACGAGGCCGGTCGTCGCCGCCGCCTCGCAGGCGACGCGCGCCAAAGGATCCTGGGCGATAATCGCGTCGAGAATGGCGTCCGATATCTGGTCGCACAGCTTGTCGGGGTGGCCCTCGGTCACGGATTCCGAAGTCAGCACCAGCGACGGCGACGTCATGAAAGTTGTAGACATGTCTCCCTCCTCAAAAGCCGGACGTTGAATGATGTCACGTGCCGAGCTCCCAACTGCTCAGGTATGCTTCCTGTTCCGGCGTCAGCGTGTCGATGGAAATGCCCATCGACTCCAGCTTCAGCCGGGCGATTTCCTCGTCGATTTCGCGCGGCACGGCGTGCACGGCGACGGGGAGCCGCTGCTCGCTCCGCGCCAGGAATTCGGCGCAGAGCGCCTGGTTGGCGAAGCTCATGTCCATCACGCTCGCGGGGTGGCCTTCCGCCGCCGCCAGGTTGATGAGCCTGCCTTCTCCGAGCAGGAAGATGCGCTTGCCGCTGCCGAGACGGAACTCCTCGACGAACGGGCGTATCTGCCGCCGTCCCTCCGACAGGTCTTCCAGCGCTTTCAGGTTGATCTCGACGTCGAAGTGGCCGGAGTTGCAGACGATCGCCCCGTCCTTCATCGACTCCATGTGGGCGCGGTCGATGACGTTGATGTCGCCGGTAAGCGTCACGAAGATGTCGCCGATGGGGGCGGCCTCTGCCATGGGCATAACGCGGAAGCCGTCCATCACCGCCTCCAGAGCGCGCACCGGCTTGACCTCCGTCACGATAACCTGCGCCCCCATGCCGTGCGCGCGCATGGCCACGCCGCGGCCGCACCAGCCATACCCGGCGATAACCACCGTCTTCCCCGCCCACAGAACGTTCGTCGCGCGGGTGATGCCGTCGACGGTGCTCTGGCCGGTGCCGTAGCGGTTGTCGAACAGGTGCTTGGTGTCGGCCTCGTTGACGGCGATTATCGGGTAGGCAAGGGCGCCGTCGCGGGCCATGCTGTGGAGGCGTATCACGCCTGTCGTCGTCTCCTCGGTGCCGCCGAGGACGCCGGGGATGAGGTCGCGGCGCTCCTTGTGGATGGTCGCCACCAGGTCGGCGCCGTCGTCCATCGTGATGTTGGGGCCGTGCTCCAGCGCCTGGTGGATGTGACGGTAGTACGTCTTGTCGTCTTCGCCTTTGATGGCGAACGTGGGGACCCCGTACTCCTGCGCCAGCGCTGCCGCGACGTCGTCCTGAGTGCTGAGGGGGTTGCTGGCGCACAGCGCGAGCTGCGCCCCGCCGTCGCGCAGGGCGAGCATCAGGTTCGCGGTCTCGGTGGTAACGTGCAGGCAGGCGGAGAGGCGCACCTCGCGCAGCGGCTTCTCCCGCGCGAACCGCTTGCGGATAAGGCCAATCACAGGCATCTCGCGCGCCGCCCACTCGATGCGGCGCACGCCCTCTTCGGCCAGCGCCAGGTCCCTCACGTGATGGGGAGTTCCCGATTGTTCAGTCATGCTCTGCCGCCGCTCTCCTTGCTAGAAATGTCTTCCGTTAACTCGAAATCACGATCTCTTCGCCCGGGCCCCGACCCCGACGCCGCGCCAGCAGCCGCCGGAAGAGGCTTCCCAGACCGAGTATGTCCTTCCGCGAAGCGCCCGCCTCGATCATCTCACAGTCCTGCTGGTAGCCCAGCCTTGCGTACGCGCGCACGGCGGGCGCGTTCTCCGGATGCACCGTGAGCGCTACTTCAGGGCACGTCTCGAGAAGCGCTTCGGTGACGGCGCTGGTAACGCGCAGGCCGTAGTGGCGGTCGCGATAGAGCGGATGGGTGAAGACGTTGCCCACCACAGCGATGCCGCTCTCCCGCGCGATGGAGTGCGTGCCGGCCACCGACACCAGCCGCCCGTCCTCGAAGAGGCCGAAGTAGACGTTTCCTCGCAGATGATGGGCCCGGTACTCCATGTGGCTCCCCTCGCTGCGGTAGAGCCGGTTCACGCGGCCGATGTCGCGTTCGTCGAGGCGCCGCACGACGAGCGCGCCGTCGGCTTCCGCCTCCAGCGTGGGCGCCGCTTCGAAGGCGTCGCGAGTGACGACCATGCGGGCCATCGGCTCAGACTGCGCCAGGATGAAACAGCGCCGCATGACGTCGAGATGCTCGAGTCGGAAGGTGGCGAAGGTGTTCTGTGGGCCGGGGTGCAGGCTGAGCGCCGCCGCCAGGGCGGGCGCATCGCCGAGCGCGACGAGCGCGTTCCCCAGGCCCGCCTTCGAGTGCATGAGCAGCGCCTCTCCGCCGTCGCCCCGCGAGAGCCACCACTCCGATCTCTCGAACGCCCCCGCCTCGAGCTGCGCCAGGGCATAGGCGGCGTAGATCCGCTCTTCTTCCAGCCGGCGCCGTATCTCGTCGCGCTCCTCTAGGCGCCGGACGACGTAGACGGTCTTCTCTTGCGCAACGGCGGCCCCTCGGAAAAGCTTCACTCTAACCATCGGCGCCCCTGCCCGACCGCGCGGGCATGTACCTTCCTATGATGGGCGCCAGATCGCGTTTGACCTGCTCCGGCACGAGATCGGCCGGGGTCACGAGGGCGTCGCTAAGAGCGTTTGCGCAGAGGCAGTCGCGCTTGGCGGGCAGCTTCTCGACGGCCAGGGCCACTACCTGCTGCGCGGTCTGCACGTTCTCCGACAGGTTCTCCAGTATCATCTCGGCGGTCACGGAGTCCGATGACTCTCGCCAGACGTCGTAGTCGGTGACGCAGGAGAGGCTGGCGTAGCAGATCTCGGCTTCCCGCGCCAGCTTCGCCTCCGGCACGCCTGTCATACCGATGAGGCCCGCTCCCCACGAACGGTACAGCTCGGACTCCGCCCTTGTGGAGAACTGCGGCCCCTCGATGACCACCATTGTCCCGCCGTCGTGTACGGTGGCCCCCGCCTCGTTCGCGGCGCCGACGAGGGCGGCGCTGAGGTCGGGGCAGAAGGGCTCGGCGAACGATACGTGGGCGGCAATGCCCCGCCCGAAGAACGTGCCGGCCCGGCCGCGCGTCCTGTCGATGAGCTGGTGGGGAACGGCGAGATGGCGGGGAGCGATCTCCTCGCGGAGGCTGCCGACGGCGTTGATGGAGATGATCCGCTGCACGCCCAGCGTCTTCAGAGCGTAGATGTTGGCGCGGGAGGGCACTTCCGAGGGGAGCAACCGGTGGCCGACGCCGTGCCGCGGCAGGAAAGCGACGCGGCGCCCCGCGAGCACGCCGAGGACGAGTCTGTCGCTGGGCTCGCCGAAGGGTGTCGAGAGCCGCAGCTCCTCGCGGTCGCTCAGTCCTTTCATCTGGTAGAAACCGCTGCCGCCGATTACGGCCACTTCCGCCTCGGCCATCAATAGCCCCCGTAAACGCGTTTCAGCATCTGCATCGCCTGGAGGGTGACCCACTTGCTGGGCTTGCCCTTCGCCTCGATGTCGGCCCACATCTTGCCGTTGAGGCTGCTCTCCATCTTCCAGCGGCCGTGTGCGTCCTGCTTTGAGAGCACGAGTTTCAGCGCGTCGCCGAGCACGGGCGAGTTGCCGTGGCCGAGTTCCGCCAGCACCCACAGCGCTTCGAGGACGTTGCTGCTGTAGCTGAGCGGGAAGCCGAACTTCTGCCAGGTCGAACTCACGCGCTCCCAGCAGGGGTAGTCGGCGACGGCCGGATTGCGGCTCAACAGGAAGTCGGCGCCCTCTTCTATTGCCGCCTTCACTTCGCTGTTCCGTTCTTCCGGCGGAATGGCGGTAAAGGCAAGCAGAGCTTTGACGGCGCCCCAGCCGCAGGGAAGCTTCGCGTTGGCGGCGCACTGGAAGTGCTTCTCGGAAATCGACGCGCAGAGCTGATGGACCGCCTCCTGCACCCTCTCGTCGCGCCCGTAACCGAGGGAGATGAAGGCGTGGATGAGGTTGCCGTTGAGGCAATCGATGGCGGCGCTTGGGACGCCGGTTATCGAGAAGGCGCCGTTGCGGGCGCGGCTGTGGCCCAGGACGTACTCGCATCCTTTCGCCACTCGCGGGTCGGAGCCATCGGCGGCGAGCTGGGCGAGGAACTTGATCTGCCAGATCGTGGCCCTGTACTTGGGGCTGTAGCCCGCCCCGGGCTTGAGCCAGTACCCTTCCGGATGCTGCGCCTGGAGAATGGCCGGCACCGGCCCGCGTTCCATTATCTCGCGCCTCGCCTGCTGCACTGCGCGGTGGTCTTCCGGCATTTCGACGATGGTGCGGAGCGTGAGGTAGCGCACCGAGGGGTTCTCCTCCTCGAGGAGCCAGTCGGTCGGGTCGGCGTTCAGGAAATCGCTGAAACCAATCAATGCCTCTTTAACCTTTCGTCGCGGCTCTCACCGCTAACAGCCGCGCCAGCCCTTCGTCGTACGGCTCGCGGACGATGCCGCGCTCGGTGATGATCGCGGAGACGTAGCGGTGAGGAGTCACGTCGAATGCGGGGTTGAACGCTTCGACGCCCTCCGGGGCGATCCGCCGGTCGGCGACGCTCGTCACCTCTTCCGGCGCCCGCTCCTCGATCGGTATCTCATCGCCTTGCGGGAGCGCGAGGTCTATCGTGCCCGACGGCGCTGCCACGTAGAAGGGGACGCCGTTCTCCTTCGCCAGGACGGCCAGGGGGTAGGTTCCGACCTTGTTCGCCACGTCGCCGTTGGCGGCGATGCGGTCCGCGCCCACGACGATGCACGAGACGGCGCCCCGTCTCATCAGGGAGCCGGCCGCGGCGTCGACGATAAGGGTGAACGGTATCCTCCACTGCCGTAGCTCCCACGCAGTCAGACGCGCGCCCTGCAACAGCGGCCTCGTCTCGTCGACGAAGACGTGGAGGCGCTTCCCCTGCTCCCAAGCCGTCCGCAGGACGCCCAGCGCCGTACCGTAGCCCGCCGTGGCGAGCGCGCCGGCGTTGCAGTGGGTGAGCACGTGTGCGCCGTCGGAGATGAGCGCGGCGCCCAGCCGCCCGATTTCGCGGTTGGCCTCGCGCTCCTCCTCGTGGATGCGGCGGGCCTGCGCCAGCGCTGCCGCGGGAATGGCATCATCGGGCGCGGCCCGGACGGCATCCAGCACGCGTTCGATTGCCCAGCGGAGGTTGCGCGCCGTCGGCCGCGTCGAGTCGAGCACGGCGGCCGCTTCTTCGGCAGCGGCGAGCGGCGCTCTGCCCTGTGAGACGGCGGAACGGGCGGCGAGCGCGACGCCGTAGGCAGCGGCGATCCCCAGGGCGGGGGCGCCGCGCACCCGCATCTGGCGGATCGCCTGCGCCATCGCCTCGTGGTCTTCGATCTCGATGTATGTCTCCTCAAACGGAAGGCGCGACTGGTCGAGCAGGACGACTTTTCCCTCGCTCCAGGCTATGGCTTCCAAGGCTGCGCTTTCTCCTGCGGGCGGGCAACAAAAAACTTCTCGTGGTGTGAGAAGTTCTGCGAAACCAACTCTCATCTTTCCCCGCCGCCGGCAGGGTCGGACTTGGCACCGTATCCGCGGGCACCTCCTACGGACCGGTTGCCGGGCTTCGTCGGGCCGGGCCCTCCACCACTCTTGATAAGAGCGTTTACTCTATTCGCTTGTTAGTCTATTTTAGGAACCGGCGCCCTTCAGCGTCAAGCCGAATTGCACAGCTTTCTTTCCGAAGCAGTGGCCCCGGGGCGGCGCCCTCGACCATTCACCGCTAAGGAGCGACAGATGGACTTTCAGTTGTCGGAAGAGCACAACCTGATCCGGGCTACGGCGCAGCGCATCGCCAGAGAATGCGTGGCGCCGCGCGCCGCTGAGGTCGACAGGACAGAGCAGTACCCGCACGATATCTTTGCTGTCTTCCGGGAGGCCGGCCTGTTCGGCCTCACCATCCCGACGCAGTATGGCGGCAGCGGCGCCGGCTTCCTCGCCCTCGCCCTCGCCGTCGAAGAGGTGGCAAAGTACTGCTGCTCTTCCGGCCTCATGCTTCTCCTCAGCGCGCTGCCCACGCAGCCCATCGTCATCGGCGGGACGGAAGAGCAGAAGCGGCAGTTCCTCCCGCCCATAGCCGACGGCTCGATGAAAGCCGCCTTCGGCCTGACCGAGCCCAACGCGGGCTCCGACGCTGCCGCCATCCAGGCGAGGGCCGTGCGCGATGGCGATGACTTCGTGATAAACGGTGAGAAGGCGTTCATCTCCGGCGGCGCTGTCGCCGACTACGTCTCCATATTCGCCAAGACCGATCCCTCTCTTGGCTCCCGCGGCGTCTCCGGCTTCATCGTTCCGACGACGACGCCCGGCTTCTCCGTCACGCGCCTCGACGAGAAGATGGGTGTGCGGGGCATCGCCACCGCCCTCCTGTGCTTCCAGGACTGCCGCATACCCGCCGCCTATCAGCTTGGGGGCGGGTTCCGCACTGCCATGTACACGCTGAACAGCATCCGCCCTATCGTGGCCGCGCGCGGGCTGGGGCTTGCCGAGGGCGCGCTCTCGTACGCGCTCGAATTCGCGCGCCAGAGGGAGGCGTTCGGCGGGCCGATCGTCGATTTGCAGGCGATCCAGTTCATGTTCGCCGAGATGGCGATCCAGATCGAGGCGGCGCGTCTCCTCACCTATCAGGCGGCGTGGCTGGTCGACCAGGGGCGGTTCAAGAAGGAGGACGCGCACTTCCTGTCCATCGCCAAGGCTTTCGCCAGCGAGGCGGCCGTTCGCGTCTCTTCAGACGCGTTGCAGGTGCTGGGGGCGCAGGGGTACATGCGCGACCATCCATTGGAGCGGCACTACCGGGATGCCCGGCAGCTCATGATCGTCGAGGGGACGAGCCAGATACACCGCGTAATCGTGTCGCGCGCGCTCCTCGACCGCGACCTCGTTTACGGGTAGGCGTCTACTCTCCTGCCGCCTTCAGGTCGTCATCGAGGGGGCGCATGGCCTGCTCCAGCCACAGGTACCATGCCGGCTTGTAGCTCGCGTCACTGCGGCAAAGCCCCATGTGATTGTAGAGATCGAACGGGGCCTCGGCAGGCAGGGCGGGATCGTGCCCGGTCAGCCAGACAACGAAGGGCATCTTCAGCGCCTCTGCTTCGCTGAGCAGTCGCTGCACGAACGCCGCCTGGTCGGCCTCCGAGCCCGTGCTTAGCCCTTCGCGCCCGGTCTCCGAGGAATAGCCGGCGCTGGCGATGGCGATCGGCCGGCTGGTGTGCTCGGCTATCTTCTTCCAGTAGTCGTCGGGCATGCTGTCCACGTTCTCAAACACGAAACTTGGATAGGTGCTGAAGGCGGCAACGTCGAGCCTGGGCTCGAACCGGCGCAGCAGCGTCCACTCTCTGCTCAGTTCCTTCTCCGAGCCGATCAGGCCGTACATCTCCTCCAGTTGGAAGATGGGGAAGACCAGCGTGTCCGGCGAAACGCTCTTGACTGCGTCGTAGGCCTCAGCGTACAGGCTGAGGAAGTTGTCGAAGTCGTCGGGCTGGCGGTGATAGTACATGTTGACTTCGACGCCGAGGGCGAGGAGCTTGGGGTGATAGTTCAGGGCGACGTACTTGGCGTAATTGACGAACGCCTTTCTTACGTCCTTGTTGGCGAAGGTCCTGTCCTTGATGCCTTCGGGCAGCCCCTGCAACCGGCTGCGGTCTGCGGGATCGGTGGGGTCTATGGCGTAGAGCAGCGACAGGCCGTTTTCGTCCGTCAGGCGCTTTTCCTCCGCTGTCGTCTGGCGCGTGTCATCGGAGAGCGCGCCGCCGGGCAGGAACTCCTTCCAGGGCGGCGCCCGCTGGATCAGCACCAGCTCGCCTGCCTCCGCCGCGAAGACAAAGGCCTTCTCGTAGCCCTGGCGCGTCGGCTCACTGGGGAAGGCGCCGACCCCCAGCTCGAACGAACGGGGAGCGCCGATGTTCAGGTCTCGGGGCAATACCGAGGGCGTCGCGGCGGAATCGTCGCCGCCGCCGCCGCAGCTCAGCAGCAGGGCGGCGGCCAGGGCCAGCATCAGGGGGAGCAGGAATCGTGTGCTCCCGTTCTTACCACACACGCCAACATCCCATCCAGCGAAGGACCGAGCGGGTATCCGGCACACTGGAGTCATCTTCAAGGAACTTGCCATTTGCTGTCAACCGCCCGGCGCGCGGGTGGCGGAGGGCGACCCGTTATCTCTGCGCGGTAGATTCGAACCTTGAGCGTAAGGGAAGCTGGTGCTAGCATTATGGCAAGGGGCAATCCTTCCTGGAGCGCCTGTTGTCGCTCCGGCCGGTTGAGACGCGCGCCTGGAGATAATGGACAACGATTACGAGCTCAACGTCGAAGAGATACTGCAGACGATAGCGTCGGCCGAGATAATCGCCTTCCGCTTCGTCGTAATGAGCCAGCACCTCGTGATCGATACCCGCTGCAGCGCCGTCGACGGCCCCATGGTCAAAGTCGTGCCGCATGTGAAGTCGGCAGAGGAAGGGTTTCAGCGCCTCAAGCAGTTGCGGCCCCGCTTTCGCGTCCCTGAGAAGATCTGCGCCATCTGGTGGCCAAAGCACATCGATAGCCTCGTCACCCACCGTATCTGGCCCGCGGTCGTCCAGCGGCTGATCGACACCGGACATCCCGGCATCGGCAAGCAGTGCGACGAAGTGCTGCGCGAGCTCCTCTACCTGGAGCGAGCGGAAGTCCAGGCGGCGATTCGCGGGAAGGGATATCAGGCGCTGTGGGAGTGTCAGAGCCAGGACCAGCCGAAGAGGGGGTAGCGGCTCTTCTCCGGGCCGCTCATCCCGGCCTCGCCTCCGCAGGTAGACGAAATTGACGTCCCGCCGTTTTGCCCGGCTTGTATTTAAGGCTCTCTCCGATATCCCCCCTCCGTTTCGAGAGCACCTGACGAACGTCGACGTGGTCATACGGCGGCGTCCCGACCGGCGCGACCTGCGCCTCCACGGCATCAAGCGCGGCGAGCGGCTCTACGGCATGTACGACGGCGTCCCCCTCACGGAGCGCGGGGGCAACTACACCCTCGTGCCCCCCGACAGGATAACCATCTTCAAGGAGCCCCTGGAGGCCGACTTCCCCGACGAGACAGAGCTGATGGCAGAGGTGCGGAAGACGGTCCTCCACGAAATCGCGCACTTCTTCGGAATGTCCGAGCAGGCGGTCGAGGAGCTGGGCATGGGCTAGCCATCTACTCCCCAGGAAGGCGGGCGCGAGTTTCCCCTCATGTCCTTGCCGGGGCGGGTATACTGAAGAAGAAGGGAGGAAAAGTAATTGGAGCAACAGGGAAGGTCCACTCCAACTCGCCGACTTCAAATCATCCTGGTACTGCTCGCCGCGTGGGATGCGCTGGGGTTCGTGATCCAACTGCTGGCCGACACCTTTGTCTTCGAGATCGACGGTGATCTGCAGGGCGTGCTCGCCGCCAGGGCCCTCAGCGGAGCGCTCATCGTGCCTGCCATCCTTTACCTTTACGCCGCGCGGGACCCGTTCCGCTATCGCGGCATTCTCTGGGTCGCTGTGATCCAGCAACTGGTCGCGATAGCCACCGCCGTATTCCACCTGGCGGCGGGTACGTTCGACCTGGAAGAGGTGGTGATCCCGGTGGCGGTAGCGGTGGCGTTCCTGATCCTTGTGCTGCTGAACTTCCCGACGCGGAGCAGGGCGCCGGAAGCGGGGGCGCCCTAACGGCGCGGGAAATACCCGCCGCGCGCGAGCGCCGCCGCCCGCGCGGCCGCGTCCTCGAGCAGACCGGCCGCTTCTGTCATCGCTTCGGCGAGCGTCATCGGCCGCGAAATAATCGACAGCACCGCGTCGATATCTTCTGTCGCGGCGCTGTCCTCCTCGATGCCGCCCACGAGCGCTATCACCGGCCGCTTCTCCTCCTTCGCCATGCGCGCGACGGTGGCCACCGTCTTCCCGAAACCCGTCTGCCTGTCCAGGCGCCCTTCGCCCGTGAGCACAACGTCTGCCCGCTTCATTCGCTCCCTCAGGCCTATCGCCTCGGCCACAAGCTCGCCCCCCGGACGTACCTCCGCCTTCAGGAAAGCGATGAGCCCGCCGCCGAGCCCTCCCGCGGCGCCGGCGCCCGGCGCGTCGGCGATATCGACTCCCAGGTCGCGGCGCACGATTTCGGCATAGCGGCAAAGCGCCGCTTCCAGCTCCTCCACTGCCTCCGGCGTCGCCCCTTTCTGCGGCCCGTACACTCGCGAAGCGCCGAGGTCGCCGCACAGGGGGTTCGTCACGTCGGTAGCCACCTGCACGCGGACATCCGCTAGGCGCGCATCGAGGCCGGAGGGGTCGATGCGGTGCAGGCGGGCAAGGGCTGCGCCGCCGGGCGGGAGGTCGCGCTCCTGCTCATCGAGGAGGCGGGCGCCCAGCGCCTGCGCCATGCCGCCGCCGCCGTCGTTCGTGGCGCTGCCGCCCACGCCCACCGTCAGCCTGCGGCAGCCGGCGTCCAGCGCCGCCCCGATCAGCTCGCCGGTCCCGTAGGTGGTCGTGCGGCGCGGGTCCAGCTCTTCGGGGCAGAGCAGGACAAGCCCTGACGCCGCCGCCATCTCGATGACCGCAGCCGGGCCGTCGTCGAGGAGCGCCCAGACGGCCTCTACGGGCCTGCCGAGAGGGTCGCTCACCACCGTCTTCTGCGCCTGGCCGCCGCCCGCCGACAGTACGGCGGCGACGGTGCCCGGGCCGCCGTCGGCCATGGCCGCGACGTCCAGCTCGGCCTCGGGCCAGGCGCGCCGCAGGCCCCGTGCGATGGCCTGCGCCGCCTCTTCGGCGGAGAGGCTGCCCTTGAACTCCTGGGGACTTATCAAGAAACGCATCGTCGCCTTTGGTCCGGCACGGCCATGATAGGGGCGGCGGGCGCGAGGCGGCAAGCGGCCGGGCGCCGGTTGACAGCGGCAGACGGGATGCTATAGTGCTGATATCTCGTTATCGGGAAGGAGCGCCGTGCCCGAACTCGGTATCGCCGTCCTCGTTGTCGCCGTGCTGCTGCTGACCGACCAGCAGCGGGTGCAGTGGCTGCTGGAGAAGATGCAGCAGCTCCTCCAGTGGCTCTCCTCGGAATAGCCTCCGCCTGATCCGCCTCCGAGCGGCAAAACGGTCCTCTCTTGACAACGAACGCCTGTTCTGTTACTGTTGCGAGTAGTAAATAGAACAGATGCTCTAGAAAGGAGGCGCGCCGTGTCAAGGAGAAGGATCAGTTCCCATCGCTGCCCCGATTGCGGCGGCCCGCTGGTTCACGGCGAGGGCTGCATCCGGTGCCCCATCTGCGGCTTCACCCACTGCAGCTAGAGGCGGCCCCTCTCACGGCTGATCGCAATTTGACATACCTGATCCTTAGGGTATGATGAAGGCGATTCCAGCGAAGGCCGAAGCTCGCAGTGAAGCGATTCTCGCTGTCCGCCCCCAAACGCGCCGCCGTGCTGACCCTGGGCTGCAAGCTCAACCAGGCCGAGTCGGAAGCGATTGCGCGCGACCTGGCCGCCGCCGGCTGGCAATTGACCGACCGCGCCGCCCCCGCTGACGCCTTCGTCATCAACACCTGCGCCGTCACCCACGTCGCTTCCCGCAAGTCGCGACACTACGTGCGCCTGGCGCGCCGCCTGTCGCCCGAAGCGAAGATCATCGCGGCCGGTTGCGCCGTCGAGGCAGAAGGGGCGCAGGTGATGCGGGACGCCGGCGCCGATTTCGCGCTCGCTGGCAGGGACAAGCGCAGGGCCGCCGCGTTGCTCATGGAAGGCGGCCTCGCCCCAACAGCGCACGAACGCTCCTGTTCCGCCTGCCCGCTGCGCACCCGCTCCTTCGTCAAGGTCCAGGAAGGTTGCAGCCAGGTCTGCTCGTTCTGCATCGTGCCGCGCACCCGCGGCCCGGAACGGAGCGTTCCGCGCGAAGAGGTGCTGCGGGAGGTGCGCGCCCGCGCCGAAGCGGGCACGACCGAGGTTGTGCTGACGGGCACGCAACTGGGCGCGTACCGCAGTGACACCGGCGACAGCCTCCACGCGCTCGTCTCCGCCGTTTTGCGCGAGACGCCGATCCGTCGCATCCGCGTCTCGTCGCTGCAACCGCCTGACTTCTCGCCCGCGCTGCTGCGGCTGTGGGACGACCCCCGCCTCTGCCGTCATTTCCACATCCCCCTGCAGAGCGGCAGCGACGCCGTCTTGGGGCGAATGCGCCGCCGCTACACGTCGGACGACTTCCGGCGAGTCGTCCGCGACATCCGCGAGGCGCTTCCCGACGCCGCCGTCACCACCGACGTCATCGCCGGCTTCCCGGGCGAGACGGAGGCCGACTTCGAGGCGACCTGCCGTCTCTGCGAAGAGACGGAGCTTTCCGGTGTTCACGTTTTCCCCTTTTCGCGCCGGCCCGGCACGCTGGCGGCCGGGATGCCTGACCCTGTGCCTGAGGCGGTGAAACGTGAACGCGTGGCACGCCTGCTGGCGCTGGCGGAGCGGCTGCACGCGCGCTTCCTGGAGCGTCTCGCAGGGACGACGTCGCTTGTGCTGTGGGAGAAGCAGAACGGCGGACTCTGGGAGGGGTTGACCGGCAACTACGCGAGGGTGCTCGCTCCCAGCGATAGCCCGCTGGAGAACACGCTGACCATGACGAGGCTCCTGCATCGCGAGGACGGCGCCCTGCGGGGAGAACTGATCGACTAGGAGGACGAGATGAACGCTTTCAACCGCCTCATTGTTGTCCTTGGCTCCCTTGCCCTTATCGTCGCCGTCGTTGCCGTGATAGTGCTCGCCTGGGGGTTCAGCGGCGACGCCGTCGACCGCATGGGCGATCTCGTCGAATACGTCGATGCCCATGAAAACAACACGGCGAGACTCGTGCTGACGCTGGGCGGCGCCATCATCGGCGTTATCGCGCTCATCGTTCTTCTTCTCGAGCTGTCACCGGGGCCGTCGCGGATGGTCGAAATCGGAGAGGTCGAAGGAGGGAAGGCGTTTCTCTCCACCGACGCCATCGGCCGCCGTCTGGAGCAGCTTACAGGAGGCGTCGGCGGTGTGACGAGCTCGCGGGCGAGGGTGTCCTCGCAGGGCAAGGCCGTCGCGGTCGCCCTTCACTTGCAGGTAAGCCCCGAGCACGATATCGCCGCCATCGCCGATCAGGCATCGGGCCTGACACGCGACGCCCTGGCGACGATGAAAGTGAGGCTTTCGCGGCCGCCGCGCATCCACATCACTTACGTCGAGCCGCCGCCGGGCCTCGAATTCGCTCCGCCGCCTCCGGCTCCCCAGCCGGAGACCGGCATCGCCGCTTCCGCTGAAAAAGGACCCGAGGGAGAGGCAGAAGAGGAGAAAAGGGAAGGTTAGCAGGAGGGCGGAAGAAGTACTCCTGCTGACTGTCCGCCAGGAACGATGCCACGGATACGACGACCTCCGGTTGAAAGGATAAAGCCGGTCCTCGAGAGCATACTCTTCGTGGCCCAGGAGCCGGTGGAGCTTGCCGTCCTCGCGAGGAGCATCCACTGGCCGGTGGGCGAGGTCGAGAAGGCGGTCGAGGAGCTGGCGGAGGAGTGCCGGCAGCGGGGCGTCCGCATTCAGCGCGAGGGCGACCTGGTGCAGATGGTGACGGCGCCCGAGGCGGCGCGCTACGTCGAGAGCTTTCTGAACATGGACCACAACCAGCGGCTCTCCACCGCCGCCCTCGAGACCCTGGCCATCATCGCGTACAAGCAGCCGATTAC
This sequence comes from Dehalococcoidia bacterium, assembly GCA_030018455.1. Taxonomy (NCBI): domain Bacteria; kingdom Bacillati; phylum Chloroflexota; class Dehalococcoidia; species Dehalococcoidia bacterium. The sequence goes on along the minus strand of JASEFU010000012.1, from coordinate 2,772 downwards.
GCGAGCCGGCATCGAAGCGATACGGGGCGTAAACTCCGACGGCGCGGTCGCCACGCTTCTGGCGCGCAACCTCATCCAGGAGGTCGGCAGGGCAGCCACGCCGGGCCGGCCGGTGCTTCTCGGCGTCACCGTGCGCTTCCTGGAGCACTTCGGGCTCGAGCGCCGCGAGGACATGCCGCCGCTGCCGGATGACTTATCGGAGGGGGGACAGGGGGAATGACCATCGGAGCGTGCCGTATTGTGCTTCGTTTGCCGGAAAACGCCTCGTTGAAAGGAAAGCGACAGGTAATCAAGTCGCTGATAACCCGCGTCCGCAACCGCTACAACGTCTCCATCGCCGAGATCGACCACCAGGATAGCTGGCAGATAGCTTCTCTGGGGCTGACCTGCGTGTCGAACAGCAGCCGGCACGTCAGCGAGACCCTGGAGAAGGTGGTGGGCTTCGTGCGCCACAGCCGCCTCGACGCGGAGATGCTCGACGCGCAGATCGAGCTCGTGGAGGCGCTCTAGCCGGGAGACGGCGCGTCGACGCGCTCCGCCAGCAGGTCGTAGGGGAGAGCGCGCTTGATGCGGACGGTGAGCATCTCCCCCGGCGTCGCCTCACCGGTGCAGAGCGTCAGCCCGTCGATCTCCGGGGCGTCGCGGTATGAGCGGCCGGCGAACACCCGCTCGCCTGACTTCGACTTCGCGGAACCCGATTCTACCAGCACCACCATCTCGCGGCCCAGCCACTCGCGGTTCCGTCCCAGAGAAATGCGCCGCGCCGTCTCCATCAGCTCCCGGTAGCGCCGCCGCTTCACCCTCTCGGGGACCTGATCAGGCAGCCGCGCCGCCTCTGTGCCCTCCTGCGGGGAGAACGTGAACGCTCCCACATGCTCGAACTTCACCTCGCGCACGAAATCGAGCAGCTCCCCGAAGTCGCGCTCCGTCTCGCCCGGGAAGCCGACAAGGAACGTGGTGCGAAGGGCCGCGTCGGGCAGCGCGCCGCGCACCCGCTCCAGCATGCGGCGGGTCTCCAGCGCATCGTGAGGGCGGCGCATCCGGCGAAGAACATCCGCGCTTATGTGCTGCAGCGGCACGTCGAGGTAGTGGCAGACCTGCGGCGTTGCCGCCATAACCCGCAGCAACCGCTGGGTGATGTGGCCGGGGTAAGCGTACATGATCCGTATCCAGGCAGCTTCGGGCACATCCGCCGCCAGCCGCTCGACGAGCGCGGGGAGGCCGTCGCGCATGCCGAGGTCGCGTCCGTAGGCGGTCGTGTCCTGGGCGACGAGCACAAGCTCCCGCACGCCCTCCGAGGCCAGGCGGCGCGCCTCGGCGACAACTTCCGCGGGCGGGGTGCTGTGAAGGCGGCCCTTGATGCGGGGGATCACGCAGAAGCTGCAGCGGGCGTTGCAGCCGTCCGCGATCTTGAGGTAGGCGCTGGGCGCGGCAGCGGCGGGTTCGCGCCTTTTCGGTCCGTCCTTCGCCTTCTCCCCCGCGTCCGCTCCGTCGATGAGCCGCAGGATGGCATCCCACGCCTCGACTCCAAACAGGTGGTCGATCTCGGGGATCTCCTCCGCCAGTTGCGCCGCGTAGAGCTCCGTCAGGCAGCCCGCGACCAGGAGCTTCTGCCCCGGCCGCTTGTTCATCGCCAGACGGAGGACGGCGTTTATCGACTCCTCTTTCGCCGCGTCTATAAACCCGCACGTGTTGACGATGATGAAATCGGCCGTCTTCAGGGGCGAAGACTGGGCGCCGCGCTCACCCAGCAGCCACTCCAGCCGGCGCGAGTCGACGGCATTCTTAGGGCAGCCCAGGGTGACGAGATGATAGCGCAAGGCAGATCCGTGTGGTTGGCGTTTTCAGGCGGGCTGCATCGAGGGCCGGGAGTCAGGAACTGCCGCGGCTGACGGTTAGCGTCACGACAGCGCCCGCGCTCACCTCACTGTCTGGAGAAGGGCTCTGGCTGATTATGACGCCGGCGGGCACGCTGTCGCTGTAGACCGACATTACCACCCACTCGATGCCCACATTGGGAATGGCGCGCAGGCCGTCGGGAAGGGTGGATCCCCGGACATCCGGCATCGTCGCCTCATCGATCGCGGGTTCTCCTTCAACCGCGGAAGCAGAGGCGCGAGCGGCTGCTTCGGGGTTCGGCTCCTCGGCTCCCGCGCCCTGCTGTTCGGCGGCCACGGTGCTCGCCGCCCCTGGCGCGGTCACGGGACCACCCTCGCTGGAGCCCGACTGATAGAGCAGGACGCCTGCCAGCAGAAGGATGAGCACGACTCCGCCCGAGATAATCCAGTTGAGCGAGAGAGTTGGAGGAGGCGGCTTGGACACCTGGGGCAGCGGCGCCATCTCCGGCTCCTTTCCCTTTTCGGGGTAGAGCGAAAGCACCTGCTTCGGGTCGAGCCCCAGGAATTGCGCGTAAGTGCGCAGGAACGCGCGGCAGTAGACGGGCGCCGGCAGTACGTGGAACTCTTCCCGCTCCAGCGCCTCCAGGTACCGCTTGGCTATGCGCGTCTCGCGCTCGACGTCGTCGAGGGTGAAGCCGCGGGCGCTGCGGGTCTCCGAAAGGGTCCTTCCTAGCGCCGCTGCGGCCGCTCCTGCCGGTTTCTCGTACATCAACGGTACATTACTTTAGCACTCTGAACTGCTAAGCTCAAGACAGTGTACTCGTTCAGTACATTGGTGACACTATGCCGTCCGCCGTTGTCGTTCTTCACACACTACCAGCCATGGCGTCTTGTAGTTCAGCGCCTGATGAGGGCGCACGGTGTTGTAAATGCG
>JASEFU010000011.1 GCA_030018455.1 Dehalococcoidia bacterium | reverse complement strand
CGCATTTACAACACCGTGCGCCCTCATCAGGCGCTGAACTACAAGACGCCATGGCAGGTAGTGTGTGAAGAACGACAACTACGGACGGCATAGTGTCACCAATGTACTGAACGAGTACAGCTCCTGGACGCCTCGGCCCGCTGTCACTATCATGGTGGGAGACTGCGTAGCTCCATCTCAGTGAGGCGAAGGACGAATGATGACGCAAGGAAGCCTTCCCCGGCTCATCGAATCCCTCCTGTTGCCGTCCGCGTATCCGCACCCGGTGAAGCAAGTCGATCTCATCCAGACTCATATTTCCTACGTCCTTTTCGCCGGGGAGTACGTCTACAAGGTCAAGAAGCCCGTGAATTTCGGCTTCCTCGACTACTCGACCCTCGAAAAGCGCCGCCTGTACTGTCAGGAAGAGGTTCGCCTCAACCGCCGCCTCTGCCCCGACACCTACCTTGGGGTCGAGCCGATCGCCGCTTCCGGCGATCGCGTCATCATCGGAGGAGGCGGCGAAGCCGTAGAGTACGCGGTCAAGATGCGCCGTTTGCCGCAGCAACGGATGATGGACGTCCTGCTCGATGAGGGCGCCGTGAGCAGCGAGATGCTGACGCGTCTCACGGGCAAGCTCGTCGAGTTTCATCGCACGTCGGAGCGCAGCGGCTACATAGACTCGTTCGGCAGCGAAGAGACGATCAGGTTCAACTGGCGTGAGAACTTCGATCAGACGGGGCCGTACGTAGGCCGCACGATATCGAGGGAGCGCTGGCAGGCGATAAGAGATTGGGTCGAGTCGTTCCTGGGGCGGGAAAGGCGCCTGCTCGAGCGCCGCGTACGGGAGGGGCGCATCCGCGACTGTCACGGCGACCTGCGGACGAACGCCGTCTGCTTCGTCGACGGCGTCTGCGTCTTCGACTGCATCGAGTTCAACGAGCGCTTCCGCTACTCCGACGTCGCCTCCGACGTGGCGTTTCTTGCCATGGACATGGACTTCAAGGGGAACCGCGCGCTCTCGGATGAGATGGTGGGCCTGTATCTCGCCCAGTCGCGCGACACGACGCTTCCCCTCGTGCTCAACTTCTACAAGTGCTACCGCGCGTTCGTCCGGGGGAAGGTGGACGGCTTCCAGATCGACGAGCCGGAGATTCCGGCGTCGCAGCGGGAGGAAGCGGCAGCAGCGGCGGGCCGCTACTTTGACCTGGCGGCAGAGTACTGCGGGCGGTCCTGTCCGCCGCTGCTCATGATGATGGTGGGCGCGACGGGAAGCGGAAAAAGCTATCTGGCGCACGCCTTTGCCGGCCGCCTGGGCGCTGCCGTGATATCGTCCGACGTCATCCGCAAGGAGCTGGCGGGAATCGACCCCTCGCTGCCCCGGATCGAGCCGGTCGGCTCCGGCATCTACTCGCCCGAGTCCACTGCCCGGACGTACGACGAGATGCTGCGGCGCGCCCGCGCCTTCCTGGAACACGGCCACCCGGTAATCCTCGATGCCACGTACCTGCGGCGCGAGCAGCGGGAGGGCCCGCGGAGGATGGCAGAGGACATGGGCGTGCCGTTCCTGGCGATCGAGTGCCTGCTGCCGGAAGCGCTGGTCCATGAGAGGCTGCGGCAGCGGGAGACGCAGCCGTGGAGCCCCTCAGACGGACGTTGGGAGATATACGAGGCGCAACGGTCGCGGGCGGAACCCCCGTCGGAGCTGGGGGACAAGGCGCGCCTCACGGTCGACACCAGCCTGCCGCTCTCGCGGCAACTCGACATGGCGGAAGAGCGGGCGGCGGAGCTGTGTTCCAAGAGGTAAGCGGCGGAAGAGAGCCTGGCTAGTCCCCGTCGAGAGCGCGGTACGCCTCGTCCAGCAGCTCGACGACATGCGCAACGTGCGCCCCTTTCGGTCCGTAGCGGCGGATTCCCGCCTCGAGTTGCATCATGCAGCCCGTGTTCGCCGTCGCGATGATTCTTGCCTTCGTCCCGGCGATGTCCGCCATCTTCTCCTTCAGCAAACGCCACGACATCTCCGGCTGGACGATGTTGTACACACCGCCGCTGCCGCAACAGCGTTCCGGCGTCTCCATCTCCACCAGCTCCAGGCCGGGGATCGCTTGCAGGACCGCCCGCGGCTGCGCCTTCGCGCCCTGCGCATGCGTCAGGTGGCACGAGTCCTGGTAAGTGACGCGTCCCTTCACCTGTCCCATCTTTGAGTCGAAAGGTAGAGAGACGAGGAACTCGTTGATGTCCTTAACGAGGGCCGAAAACTGCGCCGCCTTCTCCGCGTACGCGGGGTCGTCCTTCAGCAGATGGGCGTAGTCCTTCATCGCAGCGCTACAGCCGGCCGCGTTCACGACCACCGCCTCGACGCTCAGAGGCAAGAAGGCGTCGATGTTGCGGCGGGCGAGCTCCCGCGCGCCGTTGAGGTCGCCGGCGTGGACGTGGAGGGCGCCGCAGCACGTCTGCTCCGGCGGCACGATGACCTCGCAGCCGTTCCGCTGGAGAACGCGCACGGTCGCCTCGTTAAGGTTGGGATAAAGGTGCGGCGTAACGCATCCTACGAGCAGCGCCACCCGGTGCGCGGGCGCGCTCGAGTGCGCCGGGGTATACGAAGGCTGCATCTCGGCGGAGCTATCGGCAAGCGGCGGCAGGAAGAGCTCGATGTCGTACAGGTGGCAGGGGAACAACTTGAGGAGGCGGGTGCTGCGGACGAGCCTCTGCAGCCCCACACGCTGGTACAGTCGGAGGAGGCGGACGGCGAAGCGAAGCCGCTGCGGGCGGGCCAGGAAGAACGCCGCGAGGCGCTTTCGCAGGCGCCAGCTCCAGGGCGCCGCTCCCTTCTGCTCGAGCACCATGGCCCGGCTGCGTTCCATGACCCTGCCGAAGGGGACGCCGGACGGGCAGGCGGGCTCGCAGGCGCGGCACTGTATACAGAGGTCTAGGTGCGCGAGCAGGCCCGCGGTCGCCGGCATGCGCCCGTCGGCGACGGCCTGGATGAGTTGGATGCGGCCGCGCGGTGATTCCATCTCGAGGCCCGACATGACGAACGTCGGGCATTCAGTGAGGCAGTAGCCGCAGCGGGTGCATCGCCCCATGTCCTGCGGGTCGGGAGCGTCGACGAAGCTCTTGCCCGGTCCGAAAACGCTCACCTACATCCTCCCCAGGAAACGGCCCGGCGACAGGACGCCCTTCGGGTCGAGCTGGCCCTTGACGTTGCGCATCAGGGGGAAATCGCCTCGCGGCTCCCCCCACACGTCGACCTCGCCCTTGAGCGCAACCGGGCAGCGCTCGATGACGAGGGGCGCGTCCCACTCCCAGGCAGCACTCCGCAGCTCGGCCAGGAGGCGGGCACCGCGCTCCGAGAGGCTCCGCTTGCCGGCCTGCCAGAGAATGTACACGCCGCCGACTCCCGCATGCGCCACCGACTGCCCTTTCACGCGATGACGCGCCGCCAGCGCCTCGACCTCGTCGAGGAAAGCGTCCGTCTGCGAAGGCAGGAGCGCCGCGCGCGTGAGAAGCCCGTCGCCGTTTGCGGGCGGTGCGATGAAGGCGCGCACGTTGCGCCACAGACACTCCTCGCCCTCGCCCTCGAGCCGTTCGGTCGAGGCCGCGCCGTTGTCGCTCGCGAGTTGCGTGGCCTCCCTGAGCGAGCGCTCGACCGCGGCCGGGACACCCGCAGCCGCCGCGAGCACCGCCCATCCCTTCTGTCGGACGCCCGTCCCTTCGAACAAGTCAACGGGGCCGGGACCGGCGACCTCCAGCGCCTCGATCGCGAGATTCCGCTGGTACAGCGCTAGGGCGGCCTTGCAGGCAGCGCCGTGCCCGCGGAAGAAGGCGGCGAGCGTGGCCCTGCTCTCAGGGAGGACGGTAACCTTGAAGGCGGCCTCGACGATCACCCCCAGCGTGCCGAAGGAGCCGAGGTAGAGCTTCGTCATGTCGTAGCCGGCGACGTTCTTGACCACTCGCCCGCCCGTCTTCGTAACGCTGCCGTCGGCGAGGGCGACCCGCAGCCCCAGCGTCCAGTCGCGCGGCCAGCCGTAAGCGTGACGCGACGGCCCGCCCGCGTTGGACGCCAGTATGCCGCCGATGGTCGCCGTCTCCGGCTGCGGCGGGTCGAACGGGAGGTACTGGCCGCTCTTCGCCAGGTGGTCCTGAAGGTCGCCCAGCCGCATGCCTGCCTGGACGACGACGGTGAGGTCTTCCGGCGCGTGGTCGACGATGGCATTGAGGCGGGTGACGTCGAGGGCGATATCGTAGCGGCGGGGGACGTTGCCCAGCGCCATCGACGTGCCGCCGCCCCAGGGGATGACCGCCGCGTCCAGGCGCGTCGCTTCCGCGAGCACCGACGCGACTCCGTGGTCGTCGCGCGCCAGGACGGCGAGCTGCGGCGTCACGCCGTCGACCGCGTACCGTTCGAGCCCCCCCGTCAGCACGTCGTCGGCGGGCAGGAGCGAGCGCATAGCATCGAGCAGCGATTCTTCGGCCATCACTCAGCCGCCGCTTTCGTGGGGAATATCTTGCCCGGGTTGAACATCTCGGCGCCGAACGCTTTGCGCATCCGCAGCATGGGCGAGAGGTCGGCGTCGTCGAACAGGAAGCGCATGAACTCGCGCTTTTCCAGGCCCACGCCGTGCTCGCCGGTGATGCTGCCGCCCGCCTCGACGCATAGGCGCATGATCTCTTCGCCGGCGGCCATCACCTTCTGCACCGTCTCCGGCTGCGAGCCGTCGAAGACGAAGGTGGGGTGAAGGTTGCCGTCACCGGCGTGGAAGGAGCTGGAGTGCATCAGCCCGTACTTCTGGCTGATCTCGCCCACCTGCCGCAGCACCTGTGGCAGTTTCGAGCGGGGGCTGACGCCGTCGAGGACGTAGTAGTTGCGGGCGATGCGCCCCACGGTCCCGAGGGCGGCGCGGCGTCCCTCCCAGATGACCGCTCGCTCCGCCGCCTCGGTGGCGACGGTTATCGCCGCCGGGCCGCTCGCTTCCAGCACCTCGCGTATCGCCGGGCCGCGCACGGCCACGTTCTCCTCCAGCCCTTCGACCTCGACGATGAGGCTAGCGGTGACCGCGGGCTCGCCGCCTCCGGCCAGCAGGCGCGCCAGCGCCTCGAAGTGGCTCATCTCCATGCACTGGGGCACGATCCCCTTCGCGATCATCTGTGAGACGGCGCCCGCCGCGTCGACCACGTCCTTGAACTGGGCCACGAGCGTATAGCCGGTCTCGGGGACGGGCATGAGGCGCACAGTGGCCTTAGTGACCATCGCCAGGGTGCCCTCGGAGCCGGTGACCAGGCCCGTGAGGTCGTAGCCGGGGATGTCGCGCGTCTTGCCGCCGACCTCGACGATAGAGCCGTCGGCGAGGACGAGTTCGAGGCCGAGGATGTGGTTCGTGGTGACGCCGTACGCGAGGCAGTGCGGCCCGCCCGCGTTCTCGGCGACGTTGCCGCCGATGGTGCAGACGCGGTAGCTTGACGGGTCGGGCGCGAAGAAGAGGCCGCGCTTGCGGGCAGCGCGGTCGAGCTGGAAGTTGATGACGCCCGCTTCGACGACGGCGAGGCGGTTGACGGCGTCGAGCTCGAGGATGCGGTTCATGCGGGTGAGCACGATAACGATACCGCCCTCGACGGGGACGCAGCCGCCGCTAAGCCCGGTGCCGGCGCCGCGGGGCACGATGGGAACATTGAGCCGGGCGGCGAGCCGGATAATAGCGGCGACCTGCTGCGGCGTCTTGGGGAGGACGACGACGTCGGGGAGGGCGGTCTCGATAGTGGCGTCGTACTCGAAGGTGATGAGGTCTTCGGGCGCGTGGAAGACGGCGTCGTCGCCGACGATCTGCTTCAGTTCTTTGACGGCCTGCTTATCGAGCATGACGCCCCTCGACCCGTTTCGCGGTCCTGGGGCCAGTCTAGCACGGGGGAACGTTAGCTTCTATTCGCGTAGCGGCGGCCACGTCGCACGCTGCCTGCGGCGGCGGCTCGCGGCCTTTCTTTTGGGGTTGGGGGACACCCCCAGACCCCCGGCAGGGGGCGCTGCCCCCTGCACCCCCGGCGGCCGGCGCTACGCCTCTTTGCGAAGTATCTCGACGCCGCAGTGGGGGCAGAAGCGCGCGCCCTTCACATCACGTAGCCAGGGCTTCCAGCCCCGGCGCCGCCATCGATGGCGCTACCCCTCCGCGCGCGGTATCTCCACCCCGCAGTGGGGGCAGAAGCGCGCGCCCGTCGGCGGCAGGGGCTGCCCGCAGCCGGGGCACTGGGTTGAGAGCCGGGCGCCGCAATTGGCGCAGAACTGCCAGTGCGCTGGCGCCTCCGACTGGCATTCGGCGCACTCTTGGATGAAGCGGTGGAACTCGTCGAGGCGCTCGATGAGGCGCTGCCTGTCGGCCCGCGACGAGGGTTTGCGTGTGCGCCGTCTCTCCGTCATCTCTCTCCTCCCGCCTCTATTGTAGGATGCGGGGCGAGACGCGCAATAGTCGGCGCTGCCGCTGCTGGCAACATGAGCGCTCTTCTTCCCACCCGCCCACCCAGAACGGTTGTTTGGAGTCAGGGTTATGGGGTGCTTGACGGCCAATACTCGCTGACACGGTATGGCCCCACTTTGCGCGTACTAGTTCTTGGTTTGCTAGTGGTTGAATCAATGATCGCAGACCATTACTCGGTGCTCTAGACGTCCGCGTGCCAGCCACTTGGGTGTACTAAGGCCGCCTTTCGAGTCGCAGATTTCCCAAAGTCGCCTCCAGGGCGGAGAGGGTGGCGTCGATGTCTGACTCCGTGTGCACCGCCGACATCATGCCCCCCGTCCGCATGAAATCGACCCCTCGATTGATCATCTCCTGACGGAACGCCGTCGCCACCGGCCCCGGCGTCTGCGGCACCGTCGCGCCCGGGCGTTCCTCCCAGTTCCACAGGTACCCGTCGATGGGCTCCGGACAGTCCACGCCTATCGTAATGTGGAACATCGATGAGAACGTGTAGGCGACGCCCTTCGCGCCCGCCTGCCGCATGATGTGGTTCGCCTCCTGACACAGCCGCTTCGCCAGGTCGGCCGCCCGCTGCTGGGCGTCCCCATCGCAGATGTGCGACAGCATTGCGACGCCCGCCGCCGCCGACAAAGGGTTCGCATTGAACGTGCCCGGATGACTGATGCGACGCCGCAGGTTCCACTCCGGGTCGTCGCGGAACTCGATGCGCGCCAGGATGTCCTCGCGGCCGACGACGGCGGCCCCCGGAATGCCCCCGCTGACTATCTTCCCCAGGGTCGTCAGGTCGGGCGTGACGCCGAAGTAGGCCTGGGCGCCGCCGGGGCAGACGCGGAAGCCGGTCACCACCTCGTCGAAGATGAGAACGACGTTGTGTTGCTGCGTCTGCTCGCGCAGGAAGGGGAGGAAGTCGGGGTCGATGGGTATCGTGCCCGCGGAGGCGCCCGTGGGCTCGAGGATGACGGCGGCGATATCGGGGTCGGAGGCGAGCGTCCGCTCCAGCTCCTCGCGTCCGTTCTGGGGCAGGATGACCTGCTGTCCGAGGAAGGCGTCGGGCACGCCGGGCGAGCGGGGCACCGTCTCCTCCGGCGACGTGAGGCCGACGACGCTGTCGTTCCAGCCGTGGAAGTTGAGGGCGAACCGCACCAACTTGTTTCGTCCCGTGAAGGCGCGGGCGAGTCGCACGGCCATCATGGTGGCCTCCGTGCCGCATGTGGTGAAGCGGACCGTCTCCGCGGAGGGAACGAGGCGCTTGATCCAGCCCGCCCACTCCATCTCCAGCTCGTGACAGGCGCCGTAGTGGGTGCCCCTCTGCACCTGGCGCGTGACGGCCTCGACGAGCACGGGATGGGCGTGGCCGAGGAGCAGGGCGCCATGGCCCATCACGTAGTCGATGAGCTCGTTGCCGTCGACGTCCCACTTGCGGGAGCCGGCGGCGCGCTCGACGTAGATGGGGAACGGCTCGAAGTAGCGGATGTCGTGGGTGACGCCGTTGGGGAACTCGCGCAGCGCCTGCTCGTGCAGGGCGGCGGAACGCGGGTGCAGCGCGCGGTAACGTTCGACAGTGCTCGTCATGCGCCCCTCTCTTTCGCTAACGTCGGGCGGGCCGGTCATTCCGGCGGCGTATCGAAGGCCGTCACCAGCGCCAGCTCGGCCATGGTGACGAGGCCGGGCGCGGAGCGAACGACAGCGGGAATAGCATTGACGACGACGCCCGCGGTGGCGAGGTCGCCCTGGACGCCGCCGGGAAGGACGGCGCGCACGGGCGGGCGGCCGTCGATGATTATCTCGTCGCGGGCGTTCAGCGCGTCCTTCGCCATCTGCAGGTCGAGATGGATCACTTCGCGGCCCTTGACCCAGGCGCTCACTACCTGGTGGACGCCGGCGGCGAGGCCGTTGGGGGCGATGACAGGCTCCAGCGTCTGCTCGACGACATCGAGCTGCCAACCGAGGCCGCGGGCGATGAGCTGCGCCGACTCGCGGAGGCCGGCGTGCCCGAAGTGTCCGGCTTCCTGTCGACGGCGGAACTCGTCGAGCGTAATGCCCACGCCGACCTTCCGCTGGAGTTGCAGCCGGCGCTTGCTGACGTCGACGACGCGCCACGCCTCGATGCGGCGCACCTCCTGGCAGGCGGCCGTGAGGGCTAGGACCAGCGTGTCCATGACGAAGCCGGGGTTGACGCCGCTGCCGACGACGGTGACGCCGTTCGCCTTCGCTTCACTGTCGAGCTCGGCGGCGAGGCCGGGGTAGTTGTCCCAGGGGCAGGCAAGCTCCTCGCAGGTGGAGATGCAGTTCTTGCCCGCGCGAACGATGTCGAGCAGCTGCGGGCGCACCTCTTCCAGCCAAGACGCGGTCGAGTGCAGGACGACGTCCGCGGGCGTGGACGCAAGGACGGACGGGGCATCGGGCGCGACGGTGATGCCGAGAGGCGAGTCGAGGCCGGCCAGCGCGGCGATGTCCTTGCCGACGAGACCGTCGGCGATATCGATGGCGCCCACCGGCCGCAGCGAGGGGCGTCGCGCGGTCAGGCGCAGTATCTCCAGTCCGATGGGTCCCAGCCCGAAGTGGATAGTGCGGTACTGCTCGGTCAAGGGGGCTCCCGTTTCTAGGCGGACTCCTGCCGCGTCCTCAAGACAGGGCCGATGGCTTCATGATATGTGTGGGCGCGGCAGTGTCAAGGGCAGGGGAGGCTGTTGACATAACACGGCACCCCTTTGGGGGAGTCCAGAGGGGTGCCCCCTCTGGCGGGGTTCAAGGGGTGTCCCCTTGAGATTCCAGATTGACTCGTCTAGGGTGGGAGGGTGGGAAGAATCACGGCTGCTTGCCCGTCGGAACAAGGGGAGCGCCTCGAAGCTGGGATGGTGCTGTCGATGCCGTTGGAGGCGAAAGTGGATCAAACCCGAGGCTCAGCCAGCGCGGGCGGCCACCGGACAATCGAAGTGCGTCAGGTCATCGATGAGCTCTTCGTCGCAGTACTCGCCCGCCGTCTCGCCGGGGTCGGGAAGACGGAGCCCGAGCTCCGCGAAGTCGCGCCGCGTGAGAGGACGTTGGCAGGCGCGGCAGCAAAACAGGGGAAGTCCCCGTGCGTCGAGGAGAATGCCTTCTGATCGATAGTCGCGGACGGGCATCGTGTCTCCTCCTCAAGAACCGCCGCTGCCTGCCAAGATCAAAACGCGCGTCGGGCGGGAATCTTGCACCGCGTTGGGGGGAGCATTTCACGGCCCGCGAATCCTCACGTACCGACCGCTGGAGTATTTCAGGACGCAGTCGTCGGTCGAGACGTCGGGGGGGATGGGATCTCGCCGCTCGAGGAGATGGACGGCGACGTCATCGTACAGCAGGTTCAGCGTCATCCTGGTCGAACTGCCGTGGTAGTCGAAGAGAGGGCTTTCGATCAGGTAGATCTGTCCCGGCGAGGAGCGCCCACACAGTAGGGGCGTTTCGTGGAACAGTTTGCTGTACTCGTTCGCCTGCCTGCCGATCCAGGCCTGGTTGTTGCGGACTTCGCCCGCCAGGAAGACGCCCCCAACAATCAGGACTCCGGCTGCAAAGGTGAACGACGGCAGCGGCCCGAGACGGTCCCTCATCTCCCCGAACACGGGCGATAGCATGAGGACGGCGAACCCGGCGAGGGGAATGGAGGCGGCATAGGTGTAGCGCGCCTCGATGCCCGACTCGAAGAAGGAGTATGGCAGCAGGGCGACGATGACCCAGGTGAAGAAGAGGGCGCGGACACGCTTTCGGGCAGCTAGCGTCCAGACGCCGAGCGCAATGAACGCCAACGCGGTTGCCACCTGCAACTCCCGCGCCCACTCGATCTCAGCCTCCGGGAAGGGAAACGTAATCCAGCGCAGGTAGCCCCACATGTTCTCAAAGAAATGCCACCCGAAACGGTACAGCCCGCCCTCTGCCGCAGCCTCGTACTCTTGGACGTAGAGGAACACGAAGTACGCGGCGGCGAGGCTGACGAATGGCCCTAACTCCCAGAGCCGGCGCCGAAGGTCGCCAACGGACCGCGGCGGACGCAGCGCCAGCGCCAGACCCGCAAGTATCGCCGGAAGAGTGACGCACGACTCCTTCGAGAGCAGCGCGAGGAGGAACGCCAGCAGAGCGGCCGCATAGAATAGCGCCGCCCTTTGCGTGCCGCGCAGATAGGCGACAAACGCCACGAGGGAAATGAGGTAGAAGCACGCCGCCAGCAACTCCGTCACCCCCGATATCCACGTCACTGCAAAACCGTAGGCGGGAAGGACGAGGAACAGGAGGGCAGCCGTCAGGCCCGTCGCCCGCGAGGCGCCGATCTGCCGCATCAGCACGATCAGCAGGGCAGCGTTCGTCGCGTGGAGGACGATGTTGACGGCGTGATAGGGCTCCGGACCAAGGCCGAAGAGACGCCAGGCGACAAGAAAGTACACGTCGATAAGGGGCCGCCAGAAGGGCGTCGGATAGTCAAGAACCGTGCCCGCGGGAAAGGAAAACGCCTGCTTGAGGAATTGGGGAACGTTCCCGGTGTCCGCAGCCTGAAGCCAGACGTAGTCGTCCAGGGCAAAGAAGTCGTCGATGTGCGGCCAGTAAGTGGCGAGGGCAACGGCGAAGAACAGCGCCGGGGAGAAAAGGAAAGCGCGCCTGCCCCAGACAACGGCCGCTGTCTCCGGTGTTCGCTGCAGCTTCTTCATGTGATGTCCCGTTGCCTTGCTGCGACAATGGTGGGCGCAATTCGACCTTCGCGCAACTCAAGTGTTCAACGTGACGCGGGGGTATGCGGGATACGCGGGGCTAGTTCTTGGTGACGCCGGGCACGCCGATAATCCGCTTCGTAGGCGGCGTTACCGAAGAGACGAAAGTGTGGTTGCTCTCGAAGGCGCCCTCGTTGCCGGTGCGTGGGTCCTTCGCGCGCACGTGGAAGGTGTAGCGGCCCGGTTTGGTCAGCCTGAAGGTGGCGGAGGTATCGGAAGAAAATGCGGACCAATCGGGGCGCTTGTCGGACGTGAACCCGCTGATGTAGTACACCTCATCAGTGTCGAGATTGGGGACCCACCCTTCGAGATAGTAGGAGAAGACCGCCGAGGAAGCCTCGTAGGGCTTCCAGGTGAAAGAGACGCTGCCGCTCTCTATCTCCGCGGCGGTGGGCACCCGCGTTATCTGTGCCAGCGGCGGCACCTTCGCCTGCGACGCGATCTCGCTCGCCACCGTCTCGCGCCATTCTGGCAGCCGCGCGTACGCGTAGCGTCCGGGACAGGCCGTCTGGCCACACTCGCAGTGGCCGGCGATGTTCGGCATGTTCACGACCTTACCGTAATTCACCATAAGGAAATCCGACCGCTCGGTGGGGAAAATGTAGTGGCGCCGGCACGACCAGACGAGGAAGTCGATAAGCGCTTTCACCATGTTCTGCTCTTCCGTCGTCCCAAAGGCGTTAACGTCGAAGTTGCCGATAAGGGACACGCCAGCCGAGCCCTCATTGACGTTATAGGCATGGCCCGCGACCACGTCAGGACTGATTATCTCCCTTCCGTCGCCTATGCCGCTGTCGCGGCCGCGCCGCCCTTCATACACGCGCCCAAAGCGGTCGATAAGCGCGTTGTAACCGATGTCGCCCCAACCACGCGTAATCGCATGGTAGTAGTAGATGGCGCGCACATCCTGCACAGCCTGGTCGGGCGTGTAGACGGGGTAAGGATAATTAGGGTCCTGCGTGCCGGTAGCGAGCGTTGCCGTATGATGTACGACGATTTTCTTGGTGGGGACGTACATGCGGGGCCAGACCTCGGTGCCGTAGCGGTCGAAGCGGTAGCCGTCGTACGCTCCCCATTCCTCTCGCGAGAGGAGCTGTTCGGCGTCGAATGGCGCCTCCAGCTTCCAGGCTTCGCTGCTGGTCGCGGGCGCGCGCGTCGTGGGTGTGGGGGTGCGGGTGCGCAAGGCCGCGATGCTGTACTCCGGCGACGACGACACGTCGATGGCGGTGATGACGACGCGATTCAGAACGGGGGGCGACGCGCTGCTCGGGTCGAAGCGGGCGCGGTATTGGAGATAACGGGCCCGGTCGACGGAGGCGAGGGCGAGGAATGTCTCGCCCCGCGGGTTTTCCTCCGGCGTGGCCTCGATCCACAGCGGTTGCCAGGGCGACCAGTCGCTTCCGTTCGAGGAGCTCCTGATCTCGAAGCTGAGGGCCTGCGGATCGCCTTCGCCTTTCCAGTGAATGCCCACGTGCGTCGGCGCTATGTTCGTCCTTGCGATTGGGGAAGTCAGAGTGCCTTCGACGGAAGCTGCTGCGGCCCTCAGGACGGGGGCCCCCTGCGCGCTCGACCACTTGAGGGCGCGCAAGTCCCCCTGGGCAAGCTGAGAGGGGGAGTGGACCACGTCTTCGGCAACAACCGGAGCGCTCGAGGGGCTGCCTGCTCCGGCGGGGCTGCGGCGCCAGGGGAGCATGAGGGCCGTCCCTCCGCCGACGGCCACCGCAGATGCAGCACCCCCCAACAGACGGCGCCGCGAGACTTTCCTCTGCCAGAACCCCTCAGTCACCTCAGCCTCCGCAGCGCTTCCCTGTCTCAGCCTCCTGCTAGTCGCCGTTACCTTAGCCGCCCGACCATCGAATGTCAACCCAGGAGGGGCCTGTTTCTACTTTTCCAGCGCCCGCTCCAACAGGGACGCGATCAGGGCGTGACCGGCCTCATTTGGGGCGCGGCCGCCTCCCTCATCGAGCGGCGCCGTCAGTTCCTGCGTTCTTCCCCTGAATTCGCCGGCGATGTCGACAAGCGTGGCATCGACGCCCGGCATACGCGCTGCCTCTTCGAGGATTTCGTTGAGAGCCGAATAAAGTTCCTCTCCCGTCTCACTACGCTCTGCCGTCGGGAAGGGGTAGAAGTAGTTGATGACCAGGACGTCCGTTTCCGGACCGGCGGCCACGCGCAGGGCTCTCAGGACTGCGGGGACGTTCAGGCGCGCTTCGTTCAACATCCCGTGGAAGGCCGCCTCGCACTCACGGTCGTCCAGGGTCGCGGGCGGGCGGCAGGGCCCATCTTCCAGCAGAAGCGACATCGCCTCCTCGCCGCCGATCTGGAGCGTGATGGCAATGGTGTCATTGTCTGGCGATTCATCCTGATTGCGGAACCTCAGCTCCGCCAGAGCCTTGGCGAGCTGTCCATCGCCGATCATCGACGCCGTGGTCTCGTTCTCGACGGCGAGGCTACGCAGGGACAGTTGCTCTTCCGTCTCTTCTTGAAGAAAGGCGTGGAAGAGGGAGGCATAGCTCTTTTCATAATCGCCGCCCCCAGCGCCCGCGGCGTAGCTGCCGCCCAGCGCCACGTAAGCGCGCCTTTCGGTCGTAGGACAGCCGGCCAAGATGGGGACAGAGATAATAAGCAGCAGGAGCGGCAGCACAGGATGTTTCAAGAAACGCTCTCCCTGCATTTCGCCGACGATGCGGCCCCGATTGACAAGGCCCCTCTCCGGCCTATCATTTCCTGCGAGAGGACTCAGCCTATTAACACACAGAGAGGAGAAATGGACAAGATGACGGCCGAAAAGGAGAGACTGACGATCGAAATCGAGTATTGCAGACCTTGAAACTATTTGTTGCGGGCCGCCTGGATGGCGGCGGAACTGCTGGCGGAGATGGGCGAATGGGTGGACTCGCTGCGGCTGGTGCCGTCGGGAGGAGGCAGGTTCGAGGTGTCGGTGAACGGAGAAGTGGTGTACTCGAAGGCGGCCACGGGGCGGTTCCCCGAGCTTTCCGAGATCCAGGGGAAAGTGCGGCCGTTGTTGACATAACGCTGTATGCCCTCTAATGGGGTCTCTTCTCCGCCAGGGCTGAAACTTTCCGCTCCAGCGCACGTTCTTCTCTTTTGAGAAGCGAACGTGACCCTTGGGAGCGAGGAAATGAGCGGGGAAGACTACTACGCAGTTATGCGGCTGGCGCCCAGCGCCGACCACGTGATGGTAGGGCAGACGTATTGGCACCTGGCGCGCAAGTACCAGTCGGAGATGGACGAAGACCCCAGCGCGAAGAGACGTCTGGAGGAGCTCAACAGGGCATTTGCGGTGCTCGGCAATCCGCTCGAGAGGGCAGCGTATGACGCCGCACGCGCCGCCGAGGCAAGACGCGACAGGGAACGCATAACGCACCAGAAGCGGGTGAGCATCGAGGTATCCTACTGGCGTCTGCCGGCGTGGCAGGGTGTGATGGCAGCCACCGGAGGTATCGCGCTCGCAGCACTGGCCTTTCTCGCCGGCGCTTCGCCCGCGGCGACACTGGCCCTGGCGGCAGTGACGGTGACGGCCGCTTTGCTCCCCATGAGAGACGAGTGGAAGCCGTCTGCCAGCAAGCACGAAGCCTGGTCCTCACGAGGGGAGCGTGAACTCATAGCGCTCGAGCTGGAGAGGTCTACGGCGGCAGTAGTCGCGCGCTGGAGGGAGACGGCCTCGCGTCCGCAAGACCCGCTCACACCGTCGCGTCTCGGCCTCGACCAAGCCTCCGCCAATCCGCGCGATCACATAGACCTTTAGAAGAGGCGACCTCTGTGCCCCGGAGAAGGGGCCGGGGAAATCGCTCGCCTTTCGTGTTCAGGTGATCGCACTATTGTAGTTATGTCTGATTGACGCTGCATGTAAGTCTACATAACGCTCCATACCGATCATTAGACTCCCGCTGAAAGCCCCTCCCGCCGTCAAGGTGAGGGGTCGCGCGGTCGATACTCTATTGGGAGCGGAACCTGCGGAGGGCGTCAACAAAGCGTCTCCGTCCAGGAGCGAGACAATCGTTGGGCCTGCATTCCAGGACCGACGGCGGCCGAGCGGCGAAGACTCTCCTCCATACGTCCGCGGACCGCTCAAGATGAACCCCCGGGGGGCGAAACGATGACGATTTCAGGCAGCAAAGACGAGTGGCGCTCGCAACCGCTGCCTGCCGAAGCCGACCTTCCTGAGAGCAATTTTCCGGCGCCGGCGGCCGCCTGGGCGACAAAGGCCGGCGGCCTGCTGGTGTTCGCGCTCCTCCTCGTCTGGTCACAGCTCGGAGGCCATTACTTTTCGGGCGTCGTCGACCACGCGGTCGAAGCGGCGCTGGTGCTCACGGCGGCCGCCTTCACCGCGATGCTCGCGGCGCGCTCGGGCAGAGCGAACGTGACGTTGGAGAGAGCCTATTCTGAACATCTAGAAAAGCTCAGCGACAGCCTTCGGCACATTGCCTACCATGACAGCCTCACCGGCCTCTACAACCACCGCTATTTCCACGAACAGCTCCCCCATGAGCTCGAACGAGCGTCGAGATACGGCCACGAGCTGTCGATCGTGATGCTTGACGTCAACCACTTCAAGGAGGTCAACGACCGCTACGGCCATTTGATGGGCGACCAGCTTCTGACCTTCCTTGGGCGCCTGATCCTGGAAAACGTGAGGGTCTCGGACACGGCGGCTCGGTATGGAGGGGACGAGTTCGCCATCATCCTTCCCGAGACTGATGGCCCGTCGGCCCGGATGACGGCCGCAAAGCTCGCCGAGATGATATCCAAACGCCGCGACTGGGGTGGCGGACTGCTGCAGAAGGTGGCGCTACAGGTCTCCTACGGCGTCGCCACCTACCCCGGAGACGCTACCACCGTAGAAGGCCTCCTCGTCCACGCCGACCGCGCGCTCTATGCATCCAGGTCACTGCCTTTGAGAAGGACCCCGCTGCCATCGACCCGCAGGCGCAAATCGGCTTGACCTTGTGCCCGTCCCCTCGACTCGAGCAGTACTGGAGGGGCGCGCAGTATGCACGATTATGTCAAGTCTCCCCTGCCCACCGTCAGCGACGCGAGTCTGGCCCTTCCCTTCCGACCGGGCTGCCGGGGGCGAATACTGCGCCGCGCGGCAAAAGCGGCCGAAAACGAAATTGTCACCGCGATCGCCAGATGCTAGACTTGACTGAGCCGAGAGAAAGCCCGCAGTAAGAAGGAGCGCCCGCCCATGTCAAAAGCCCTCAGGCCCATCCTGGTCTCCCTTCTTGTTATCGCCCTCGTCGGACTCTCTTTCGGCCTCGGCATCGCCGTCGAACGGCAGGCCGGCGATGATTCCGGTGCGGCGGTAAGCACGCCGGAGGACGCGCCCGACTTCGACGCCCTTTACGAGATTTACGGCCTCCTCCGCCGGCATTATGTCGACCAGGACATCCTCGACAACCAGACGCTCTACGAGGCAGCGATCAACGGCATGCTCAAGGTCCTCTCCGACTCCGGCACCTACTATGTCGACCCGACGACTTACAACATCAACGTCATGCCTTCCGGCACCTTCGAAGGTATAGGGGCAACGGTTGCCGAGCAGCAGGGCAAGATCATCATCGTGGCGCCCATCGCTGATACCCCCGCTCAGCGCGCCGGCATCCGCTCCGGCGACGCCATCCTCGAAGTCGACGGCGAGTCCACGGAGGGGTGGACGGTCGAGAAGGCAGTGATGCGCATCAGAGGGCCGCGCGGCACTACCGTGAGGTTGAAGGTGGAGCACAGCGACGGCGTCATAGAGGACCTGGAGCTGACCCGCGACGAGATCAAGATCGAGAGCGTGTCCCGCGAGCCTCCCGCCGGCGTGTTCAGGGACGCAAACGGCAACGAAGTCACCGACCTGGCCTACGTGCACATCCGCGAGTTCACGTCGCTCACGCAATCGCAGCTCGAACCGATCCTGCAGGAGATAAGCGACGGCGGCTACAAAGGACTGATTCTCGACCTGCGCAGCAACCCCGGCGGCCTGCTCGAAGCGACGGTAGACGTGGCCGATATGTTCCTCGACGGCGGCATCATACTGGTGCAGGTGGAACAGGAGGAAGAAGAGAAGGTGTTCGAGGCCGAGCCCGGCGGACCGGCGACAAAGATACCGATGGTCGTCCTCGTCAACCGGTTCAGCGCCAGCGGCGCCGAAGTTCTCGCCGCCGCCCTCCAGGACAACGGCCGCGCTCCCCTTCTGGGCGAGAAAACGTTCGGCAAGGGGACAGTGAACATCCCTCAGGAACTCAGCGATGACCGGGGAGCGCTCTTCGTAACCGTCGCCCGCTGGCTCACACCCGACCGCATCCTCATCGACGGCGTCGGCATCCGGCCGGACATCGAGGTGACGCTGTCTGACGAGGACATCGATATGCGGCGCGACGGCCAGCTCCTGGCGGCCATCGAGTACCTCCGCGGCGAGTAGCTCTCCCTTTTCAGCGGAGCGGCAGCCATGGCAGAGAAGGTCATCACCTTCAACCGCAAAGCGCTCCACGAGTACCACGTCCTCGACACATACGAGGCCGGGCTTGCCCTCACCGGCACCGAGATCAAGTCGATTCGCGAGGGGCGCGTCAACATCCGCGACGCCTATGCCCGCCCCGAAGACGGCGAGATGTGGCTGCACGGCGCGCACATTGCCCAGTACCCGCCGGCGGGACGCTTCAATCACGAGCCGGGCCGCAAGCGGAAGCTGCTCCTCCACCGCTGGCAGATCGAAGAGCTGAGCAGCGCCGTCGAGGAGAAGGGGCTCACGCTGGTGCCGCTGCGCCTCTATCTAAAGAACGGCCGCGCGAAGCTGGAACTGGCGCTTGTGCGCGGCCGGCGCGTCCACGACAAGCGGGAGCGCATCGCTCAGCGCGAGGCGGAGCGGCAGATCGAGCGGGCGCTGCGCCATCGACGCTAGCAAACGCAGTTGCAGTCGAGTATAATATTCGTGGGGACGAAAGGGTTCGACAGGGAACGACGGACCTGGATTGCAAGCCGAGGTGCCATCACCCTCGAAAAACAGGTGGCAGAAAAATAACCGGCGAACGTGAGTTTGCCCTCGCTGCCTAACTGAGGCAGCGACGCTTTCCGCAGCCTCTCCTCGATGGGCCGCGGACAAGCGCCGACTAGTCGAGGTGCTGCGGCCCGGACGTCGATAAGGGCCGCTCAAGACTAATCGACTGGCCGGGCGGAATCCGGTCGGCAGGAGCCCGCCAGGCAAGACCAAAGAGCCGGCTAAGCTTGTAGGAGATTCAGGGCGTTCTTCTTCTGGACGGGGAGTTCAATTCTCCCCCGTCTCCACCAATTTCAAATACGCGCAGCCGTTCCGGCAGCCCGGAGCGGCTGCTTCACAGTACGTACCACCCCGTCGCCGTCACGCGAGACTGCGGTCCCCCTTGCCCTAGGCGGCGCGGCGCATCCTCGCCATGACGCGGCACGACTGCGCGCACGTCCGGCATGCGTCCGCACACTGCTGCATCATCGAATCGTTGGGGTCGACCTCGAGGCAGCTCTGCGCGCACCTGTCACAAATGTCGGCGCAGATGCCGCAGATCTCGGGATGGAACTGCGAGCCGCGGGCCATGTAGAGCGCGCTCAGGGCGCAGATGTTCTCGCAGTCCATCAGCAGCCTGATGTGGCCCGGCTCGACGTGTTTTCCCCCCATCTCCAGACAGTGGGAAATCGTTTGGGAGCAGGCCCTGTAACAATCCAGGGAATCGTTGATCGCCCGCTCCATCTCCATGCTCGTCTGCATCTGGTGAGCCATGACGGCGCCTCCCTCCACAGAGATTCCTGACTGAGGTCAGTTTAAGTGGGCGGGAGGAGGCGAGTCATTGACGGCCCGACAAACGGCTGTGGGACGGAACAGGATGCCTCATGAAAGAATGACGCGGCCCTGCAGTGCGGCGTCAAAGCCGGGCCGGGGAACGCCTAAAGCGCTGGTGACTGGTACTCTCGCAGCCGGCGGCTAAGGACCGGCAGCATCTGCACCGCGATGTAGGGGTTGCTTCGCAGCTCCGCAAGGAAGTCCCAGCGTGAGAGGACCAGGCACTCCGTGTCCATGACCGCCCGGACGCTGGCGGAACGGGGGTACGAGTCGAGGATCGCCATTTCGCCGAAGAACTCGCCTGGGCCCAGCGTGGCGATAATCTTCTCTCCTGAGTCCGCGTTCCGGACCACGTCAACGCTCCCGGAGCGGATAATGTAGAATGCAACCGCCATCTCGCCTTCCTTGACGATCATCTCGCCCCTCTTGTACGGCCGCACTATGACCGCTGACGCGAGGCGCTTGAGGTCGCGTCTGCTCATCTCTGAAAAGAGGGGCACCTCGGCAAGTGTGTCCTCGACGCTCATCGTCGTCCTATCTCCTCTCTCTCCCTGTAGAGGACAATCTTATCGCAGACCGAACGCAGTGCGCCACACCCGCGTTAGAGTATTATGTCTACTACCGTTCCCCTCCAAGGACGACGCTTTCTTTGCCCGCTCCAACGTCTCTATCCGCCTCTGAATCGAGTCCACTTCGCGCTGCAACTCAGCGTTGCGCGCCATGGCAAGCATTTCCTCAAACATTCGTCTCCTCCTCAGACCTTATCACCTTAATATAGGGCCAACAGGCGCGCTGCTCTGTGAGGCAGTCCACCCGCGATGGGTCAAGCGCTTCACATTAAAGAAAAAGGGAGTAGGATGTGCTACAGGACATGCGAAGGGGGCAGCACATGACGGTTAGCGCCATCTCCCGGGTACCGCTGTTCGCCCAGCTGTCGAAGGACGACCTGCAGGCGCTGGCAGAGAAGGCGCAACGGCGCCGCTTCCGCTCGGGCCAGGTCATCTTCCACAAGGACGACCCGGGAACGCACTTCTACCTTGTCCTCGAAGGGAAGGTGCGCATCTCCTTCCCTTCTCCCCAGGGCGACGAAATAACCCTCGCCATCCTCGGGTCGGGCGAACTGTTCGGGGAATTCTCCTTGCTGGACGGCGAGCCGCGTTCGGCGACGGCTACGGCGGCTGAAGACGTCTGGGCGCTAACGGTGAGCCAGCATGACTTCGTGTCGTGGCTTACGAGCAGGCCATCGGCAGCCATCGCCCTTCTGCGCGTGCTGAGCCGCCGCCTGAGGCGCTCCGATGAGCTCCTGGGCGACACGGCGTTCCTGAACGTGCCCGGCCGGCTGGCGAAGAAGCTGCTGGAGCTGGCGGAACTCTACGGCCGCGAGACGCCGCAGGGCCGTCCCGTAGAAATACGCTTGACTCAGGAAGAGCTCGGGAGCACCATCGGCGTGACGCGGGAGAGCGTGAACAAGTACCTCCGATACTTCAGCTCGAAAGGATGGGTGGACCTCAAGAAGGGAAAGATCACCGTCCTGAACATGAGCGCGTTGCAGGAGCAGGTCTATTAGCCCTGACGGGCAGGAGGAGATCATGGAAAGCTTGTTGACGGCGGAGCAACGGAAGCTTCGGGATGAGGTGCGGGCCTTCGTGCGCGATGAGGTGCCTCGCCAGCTCATCCTCGACATGGACGCGGGCAAGGTATCGTACCCGCGCGAGTTCCTGGAGGCGGCGGCGCGCCACCGCCTTCTGGGACTGCGCTTCCCCGAGAAGTATGGCGGCCGCGGCCTCAAGTGGACGGACGAGATCATCGCGCTGGAGGAGATAGGCGTCCTCAGCACGAGCCTCCCCTGCCTTTACGGCCTCGTGAGCATCGTCGGCGAAGGGCTGAATGTCTTCGGCACGGAGGAGCAGAAGGAGCGCTGGCTGCGCCCCGTCCTCGAGGGGAAACTCGGTGTCGCCGAGGCGCTGACAGAACCCCGCGGCGGCTCCGACTTCTTCGGGGCGACGACGAGGGCGGAGAAGAACGGTGACTTCTGGCTCCTCAACGGACAGAAGCGCTTCATCGTCGGCGCCGAAGGCGCTGACTACTTCTTCGTGTACGCGCGCAGCCGGCAGGACGCCACCCCTCACGAATCGCTCAGCTCGTTCATCGTTGAGCGCGGCCCGGGCGTCGAAGTCCACCACGTGTACGGTCTCATGGGCATGCGCGGCGGCGGCACGGGGCGCGTCTACTTCCGCGATGCGAAAGTGCCCCTGCAAAACCTCATCGGGCCCGAACACGGCGGAGCGCTCGTCTTCAACCAGATGATGATACCGGAACGCATGACGAGCGCGGCCGGCGCCCTTGGCGGCGCTCGCGCGGCCCTCGACATCGCCGCCCGCTACGCCGACCGCAGGAAGGCTTTCGGGGAGAAGATCCGCCGCTTCCAGGGCGTCAGCTTCAAGATCGCCGACAGCATTACGATGCTCGATGCCGCGCACGCCCTCGTCTACGCGGCGGCGCACGCCATCGATAACGGCGACGACCCGGGCCGCGTGCGGCGCCTCGTGTCGGAGGCAAAGAAGTTCTGCACCGACGCTTCGTGGCAGGTGATAAACAACGCCATGCAGATAATGGGCGGCATCGGCTACACGAACGTCTACCCTATCGAACGGATGCTGCGCGACGGCCGCCTGCTGACGATATGGACGGGCACCAACGAGATTATGAACCTGCTCATCCAGCACGAGTACTACCGCGAGCTGGGGTCGCCTGCCCCCGTGCGCAACGTGGAGGCGGACGCCCCGGACGCGGAGCTGCCGGAAGAGAAGGTCTACGAGTAGCGCCGCTGAAGGCGCGTCCAGCGGGTCGGTTCTGAGTGTCCGCTCCACAATGCCGGAAATTCAGAACGGAATTGTCTGCTTCGCGTTTGCAGAGTACGATCTGGCCAGAGAGTCGCAACGGGAGGTGAGACGTGGCGGTGAAGAAACGCGCCGGTCCCCGGCAGCGCCGGCCTCGCGCAGGCCCGCGCCGTGCCCAGAAGCAGGAGCGCAAGGCCGAAGCCCAACCGGAGGCCGCGTGCGAGAAAGGCTTTCTCTTCGATCCCTACTGGGACGAGGTGTTCGCGGCATACTACGACCCGACGCTGAGGACGTGCTGCACCATCCGATGATCCGCATTCATCGATCAGCGTTCCTCTAACGAAAGGAGGCTTCAGTGGCCAACATCGCATCATTCGGCGCCTACGTGCCCCTCTATCGCCTTCCCCGCCAGAAGATCGGTGACGCCTGGGGCATACCGGCTGTGCCCGGCGAGCGGGCGGTCGCGAACGCCGACGAAGACAGCATCACGATGGCCGCCGCTGCCGGGCTCGATTGCCTCGCGGGTGTCGACCTGACGAGCGTCGACGGCGTCTTCTTCGCGACCACGACCGCGCCCTACGTGGAAAAGCAGTCGGCGGGCGTCATCGCGCAGGCCCTTGACCTGCGGCGCGATATCAACACCGCCGACTTCACGGGCTCGCTGAGGGCCGCCACGACTGCCGTGCGAGCCGCCATCGACGCCGTCGATAGCGGCTCGGCGGGCAGCATACTCGTCGTTGCCGCCGACTGCCGTCTCGGCGAGCCGGAGTCGATGTGGGAGCAGCTCCTTGGTGACGGCGCGGGCGCTGTCCTCATCAGCAAGAGCGGTCCGGTAAAGATCGCCGCATCATACTCGCTTGCCGGCGAGCAGATCGGGCCCTGGCGGCGCAGCGAAGACCGTTACATCCGCTCCTTCGAGGCGAAAGCGGAAACGCAATACGGATACGCCGCCGCCGTCATCGAAGCCGGAAGGTCGCTGATGGAGAAACAGGGGGTGGCCGCCGGCGATATCGCGAAGGCTGTCATCACCGCCGCCGATCCCCGTAGCCACATGACCGTCGGACGGACGCTCGGCTTCCAGCCGCAGCAACTCCAGGACACACTCTTCCTCTCCGTGGGCAGCCCCGGGGCGGCCCTCGTGCTCCTCATGCTCGCCGGAGCGCTCGAGCAGGCAAAGGCGGGGGAGAAGCTGCTGGTGGTCAACCACGGCGACGGCGCCGACGCCCTGCTGCTGGAAGTGACCGGCGAAATACCGGCAGCCCCTGGCAGGAAGGGCCTCATCGGCCACATTTTTCAGCGGCGCGAGCTGCCCGCATACACTTCGTACGCTCACTTTCGCCATCTGATGGAACGCGACATCCGCGTACCCGGCGGGTCGCCTGTCACCTACTGGCGTGACACGCGCCAGGAGCTCAACTTTCACGGAGCCCGCTGCCTGAGCTGCGGCGTCATCCAATACCCACCGCCGCGCATCTGCGGCGAGTGCCACTCCAAGGACAAGTTTGAGGACGTGAAGCTGTCACGCAAAGGAAGCGTCTTCACGTTCACGCTGGATCACCTCTCGGAAGGCCAGTACCTCAACGTTCCCATCCCCCGCCTGGTCATCGACCTCGAGGGAGGGGGCCGCGTCTTCCTGGAGATGACGGACGGCGACCCACAGGAAGTCAAGATCGGCCTGCCGGTGGAAGTGACGTTCCGGCGTCTGCATGAGGGCGCCAACTTCCACAACTACTACTGGAAGGCCCGGCCTCTGCCCCAATCGTAGGGGTGCCGGATAGCTTTTCTCAGAGAGGAGAGTTCTCATGGGAAGCATTGCAGACAAGGCGGCGATAATCGGCGTCGGTTGCACCAAGTTCGGCGAGCTCTGGGAGAAGGACGTCGAGGACCTAATGGTCGAGGCGGCGCACGAGGCCCTCGACGACGCCGGCATTACCGTCGATGATATCGAGGCCGCGTGGGTGGGAGTGCTCTACAACTTCACAGGCATCAGCGGCAGCACGTTCGGCGAGCCGATGAAGCTCTTCGGCAAGCCGGTGACGCGGGTCGAGAACTTCTGCGCCTCGGGAATGGACGCCTTCCGCAACGCCTGCTACGCCGTCGCTTCGGGAGTGTACGACATCGTGGTCGCCTGCGGCGTCGAGAAGCTGATGGACACCGGCAGCTCCGGCCTGCCCATGAGCGACTTCGGGCACCCGGTCATCGGCGGCATCAGCGCTCCCGGCCTCTTCGCGCTGGCGGCGACGCGCTGCTTCCACGAGTACGGCTGGACGAAGGAAGACCTGGCGCGGGTGGCGATAAAGAACCACAAGAACGGCGCGCTGCATCCGAAAGCCCACTTCCGCCGCCCGATCACAATGGAGGACGCCCTTAACGCCCCCATGATCGCCTGGCCGCTGGGACGCTTCGACTGCTGCGCCATGTCGGACGGCGCGGCGGCGGTAGTAATAACGCGGCCCGAGCTTGCAAAGACGAGCAAACACAAGGACGACTACGTTCTCGTAAAGGCGAACGCCCTCGCCCTTGCGAGCGTGCAGCCCATGTTCCGCAACTCCTTCGACTACCTGGGCTTCCCGGCCACGCAGGCGGCGGCAAGGCTGGCCTATGAGGAAGCGGGGGTGAAAAACCCGGCCAAGGAAATAAGCTTCGCTGAAGTGCATGACTGCTTCACGATCACGGAGATACTGAACTGCCAGGACCTCCAGTTCTGCGAGCAAGGACAAGGGGCGTCGTTCGTCGCCGAGGGCCACACGGAGGTTGACGGGACACTGCCGGTGAACCCCAGCGGCGGGCTGAAGTGCTTTGGGCACCCCATCGGAGCGACCGGCTGCCGGATGATCTACGAGGTGACGAAGCAGTTGCAGGGTCGCGCGGACGGGGCGCAAGTGAAGGACGCGCGGCTGGGGCTGGCGCACAACCTGGGCGGGCCCGCATCAGTCTGCTCCGTCACCATCCTCGGCCGCAACGACTAGGCGACACAATCCGGAAACGCTCCGGGAGAGGCTTGTTGCTGCAGCGCAGGCCTCTCTTTATGTTCTCGCGCTGACAGCTAGACGGCGAAGAGCTACGCGGCGGAGAATTCGAGCCGGTCGCTGCGCTCCGTCTGCGACGCTCCGATGGCGCCCACCGGCAGCTCGATCGTATAGCGCGTCCCACGTGGAGAAAACGCCAGCCGCCACGGCTTCACGTTTTCCGCCGTCTTCAAAACGACGCCTTCCCTGCTCACGAACACGACATCGATGGGAAAGCGCATGAAGAACGTGTGGATGCTCGACCCGGGGGCAATCACCAGACCATCGCCCTCGGGCAGGCTGCCTCGCCCCAGCAGGCCGATCATCCGGCTCAGGAAGCGGTCCGCCAGCCGCGCTTGCGCCGCAAGCGTTCGTCCCTTGCCCTTGTTCTCGACCCTGACGTAGCGGGCGTGGGGGATAATCACTGCATGTAGGTTTCGTAGAGCTGGATGACGGCCGGCCCGAGGATAACGATGAACAGCGTCGGGAAGATGCAGAGCACCAACGGGAAGATCATCTTCACCGGCGCCTGGTTCGCCAGCTCTTCCGCCCGCTGTCGGCGCCGCGTACGCATCTGCTCCGACTGAACGCGCAGCACCTGCCCGATGCTCGTGCCCATCTGCTCCGCCTGGATTATAGCATTGACGAAGATGGAGAGGTCGGGGATCGCGGTGCGCTCCGCGAGGTCGCGCAGCGCCTCAGCGCGCGAGCGGCCCATGCCGATCTCACGCAGCGTCTTCGAGAGCTCCTCGGCAAACGGCCCCTCGACCTTTTCGGCCACACGCGCCAGAGCGGCGTC
Organism: Dehalococcoidia bacterium; assembly: GCA_030018455.1. Taxonomy (NCBI): domain Bacteria; kingdom Bacillati; phylum Chloroflexota; class Dehalococcoidia; species Dehalococcoidia bacterium. Next base: position 26,618 of record JASEFU010000011.1, on the reverse strand, counting down.
CAATCCCAGCCCCGCCTCGACACAGGTGGTGATCAGGTCGAACGAGTCAGGCAGAGCCTTGATGATAGCGGTGCGCCTCTGGTTTATCCGGTTTTTCAGCCAGAGCGTGGGCAGGAACACGCCCACGCCGGCCATCACAACGGCGATGCCGAGGACCTTCGAGTCGACTCCGCCGTACATGGCGATGCCGACCGCGAGGCCGAGGCCAGACAGCACGGCCGCCGCCAGCGCGGTGATGATCAGGTATCCTTCCAGCGTCGTCGGTTCGCCCGCGCGCTCCAGCCTCGCCCTCAGCCGCATCACGAAGGACTGCGGAAGCAGGGCGAAGAATCTCTCGGCTGCGACGTCGAGTATTGGGCCGATGATACGCTCGCCGAAGGAAGGCACCTTGGCTTCACCACTGGCCCGTCCAAGGCCGATGAGCGCCACGCGGGCGCGGACCGCATCATGGCCCGGGCCAGCGAACGCCATGACCAGCAAGTAAACGCTCACGAAGACCGACGCTGCAGCAATTATCGCCATGACTCCTCCGGTCATACCTCAATCTTCAGGATGCGGCGGATGAGAAGTATTCCCATTCCCTCCAGCACTCCCGCCGCCACAAGCGCTATCCGGCCCGCGTTCGTGGTGAAGAGACTCGCAACGTAGCTCTCGCCCATCATGCTGCCGACTAACGTGAGTATGCCGATGATTGCCACCGGCAGGCCGCCCACTATGTAGCCCGACATGCGCTGCTGCGCTGTCAGGGTGCGTATCTCTCCCTTGATGCGCGCCCTCTCTCGCATAGTGTGCGCGACCGTATCCAGGACTTCCGCCAGGTTCCCGCCGACCGTGCGCTGAATGAGGATGGCGGTGACCACGATATCAAGGTCGTTGCTCTTGACGCGGTCGTTCAGCGCGATAAGGGCCTCTTCGAAGCTCGCGCCCACGTTCACGTCGTTGATCGTCTGCTTGAATTCCGTCGCGAGAGGCGGCGCGAGCTGCTCCGCGGCTAGGTCGAGGCTCTGCAGCAGGCCGAACCCGGAACGAAGCGAATTGGAGACGAGACCGAGCGCCTCCACAAGCTGGTCGTTAAACTTCGACAGGCGGCTCTCTATTCGCCGCGACAGATAGAACTTGGGGAGCATGTAACCGACCGCGCCCACACCCAGGGCGATGACGAGGTTGACGCCGCCGCTCCCCATCAAAACAAGCACAGCCGCGAACAGCACGAGGGCAGCCGCTACTCGGAGGCTGAGGTACTCGCCCACTCTCAGCTTCAGATCGGCGCGCTCCAGGTCCCGCGCTACCGAGTCCACCCACTCTTTGCCCGAGAGAAGGTCGGCGATGAACGAAAACCTGCTGAGCTCGGTGCGCCTCAGCGCCGAAGAAACGAACGATCCAGCAAGAGGCGCGCGGTTAACGACGTGGTCAAGGCGCCGCCGCACTTTGCGGTCCTTCTTCTCCATCACCATTTCGTGCAACATGATGAAGAAGAGCAGGACGGTGACCATCACCGAAACGGCGGCCATAGCGGGCAACACGTTCATCCTTTACCACTCTCCTGCGCCGAATATGTCATGCGGAAGCTGAATCCCGGCGATGGCGAACTTCTCCGCAAACTGCGGCCTTATCCCTGTCGGCCGGAAGTCGCCCACGATCCGACCCTCGCCGTCGATACCCCGTTGCTCAAAGCGGAAGAGCTCCTGCATCGTCACCACCTGCCCCTCCATCCCCGTTATCTCCGAGACGGAGGTGATCTTCCTCGATCCGTCGGGAAGGCGCGCGATCTGGACGACGACGTGAAGGGCGGACGACATTTGCTCACGTATCGCGCGTATGGGCAGGTCCAACCCGGCCATCAGGATCATGTTTTCGATGCGCGCGAGCGCGTCGCGAGGAGAGTTGGCGTGGATCGTGGTCAGAGAGCCCTCGTGGCCCGTGTTCATCGCCTGCATCATGTCGAACGCCTCAGACCCGCGGACCTCACCTATGAGGATGCGGTCGGGGCGCATGCGGAGGCTGTTCCGGACAAGGTCTCTCTGAGTCACTTCGCCCTTCCCCTCGAGGCTCGGCGGGCGCGCCTCGAGGCTCACCACGTGTCCCTGTTGCAGCTTCAGCTCCGTCGGGTCCTCGATAGTAATGATGCGCTCGCTGTCAGGGATGAAAGCGGAGAGAGCGTTGAGCAGTGTCGTCTTTCCACTGCCCGTCCCGCCTGATATGACGATGTTCAGCCGCACCTGGATGCAGGCGCGCAGGAATTCGGCCAGCTCCCTCGTCAGGGTGCCGGTAGCGATGAGGTCTTCTATTGTCATCTTGTCCTGGCGGAACTTTCGAATGGTGATGGTGGGGCTGCGCGGGGCCACGGGCGGAATGATGATGTTCACACGAGAGCCATCTGCGAGCCGGGCGTCGACCATAGGAGACGATTCGTCGACTCGCCGGCCCAAAGGCGCGATTATGCGCTCGGCGATGCGGAGGATGTGATTGTTGTCGCGAAACCGCACGGGGCTCAGGTAGAGGCGGCCCTCTTTCTCATAGAAGACAGTGTCCGGCGCGTTGACCATGACTTCCGAGACGGCGGCGTCCTTGATAAGGGGCTCGATAGGCCCAAGACCGAGGACCTCATCGGCGACGGCAGTCACAAGCTCGTCGCGGGTCATGCCAACGATGCCGGGCATCTCCTGAGCGATGAGAGTGCGGGCAGCGTTCTCCACCGACTCACGCGCCTTCACCGGGTCCAGCCCGTCAAGGCGGCTCGGATCGAGCTCTTCTATGAGCCGCTGGTGCAGCTTGTACTTCAATTCCGTGAGGGCTTCGTTGGTCTGCATCAGGCGCGAGGAGGTGCTGCCGCGCTGGGCGCCTCGTTCCTCATCTGCGCCTGTTCTTCTTGGCTGCCACTGAAACTGTGTCATGGCCCGTCCCCGACTCTCTGTTATTGAATGCTGAAACTACCGTCCCAGGAACTTCTCGAGGAAGCCCTTCTTCTCCGGAGCAGCGCCGCTTAACGCGTAGGCAAGATCGGTAATGCTTCGCGAGACGCGCGCGTACGGTTTCGTGACGATTACGGGCTGGCCAAGCTGGGTGCTGGTGGCCACGTTGAGGTCGTGAGGGATGCGCCAGAACACCGGGTATTCGAGCACGCGCTCGACGTCCTCTTCCCGCAGTGTGTTGGCGGCTGTCGAATGGTTGACCGTCAACTTGACCTTGTCTTCGGACACGGAGGCGCTCTGGAGCATCTCCAGGGCGAGCGCCGTGTCCTTTATGCTGGCGATATCCATACTCGTCACCAGCAGGATAAGTGCGGCGGCCTCGAGAGCGGCCGCGACGATCTCGTTGAACGTGCCCGGTGTGTCGACGATCACGTAATCGTGCGATTGCGCGAGCAAATCGATGATCTTCGTAATCTGCGGCGGCGTGACGTTGCGCCATTCCGTCGGGTGCAGCGGCGCCGGCAGGATCATGACCCCCGTGTGATGCCGGACAAGATAGTCCCGTACCGTGTCCCTGTCCATCTCATTGATGTGCCGTGCCAGGTCGGCTATGCTCTGCTCCACCGCGATGTCCATCATGATGGCGACGTCGCCGAACCGCGTGTCCATGTCGACAAGGGTAACGCTGCTGCCTGTCGCCTTCAGGAGGGCCGTGGCCAGGTTCGTCGCGATGGTCGTCTTGCCGATCCCGCCCTTGGCGCCGAACACGGTTATAACGGTCCCCCGGGCCGGCGCAGCTCTATGCTCCCCCGAAAACCGGAGGCGCCTCTTCTCCTCCTGTTCGAGGACGCCGTAGATGGCGCGCGTGAGTTCCTCCGGCTTCAGCGGCTTGATGATATAGTCCCTGGCTCCCGCGACCATTGCCCGTCTTACGGAGGCCGCATCGGCCAGAGACGAGTAGACTATGACGGGGGCATCAGGGATGGCGTCGATGAGCGATTCCACTGTCTGAAGGGCGCGCGCTACCGGCTCTTCTACGCTGACGAGGAAGATGTCGGGCGGCGATTCTTTCGCCACGGTTACCGCTTCGATGCCGTAGCCCGCTTCACCGACGACCGCGAAATGCGCCAGGGTAAGCGCCCGCTTGGTGTCGGCGCGAGCGCCAAGATCGGCGTCTACAATCAAGCACTCCGGAGTCCTAGCCATCTGCCCCCCAGATCCCTCCAGACCGAACCAAACCGATGATTGCTGGCCCCCGTCCGGGCTACTGCGCCCTCGGGGGCGGCGGCACGAAGCCGGCCGGCAGAAGCTCCGTTTCGATGATCGGCCGAACGTCCGGCGTTTCAGAATCGCCAAAACCGCGGACGATAGCCCGCAGAGTCCCGTTCGCTTCCGCGAGGAAAAGCCATTCCGCCTGCTCAGGCTGCACCAGGAGAGTCAGCGTGGTCGCCTCGGGGTCGGGCTCCGCCTCGGAGGCGCGGGCGCGCTGTCCCTGGTTCGCGGAGGCGTTTGCAGCGCCGTTCGTGTCTTCTTCCGGCGGCACGTCGGCTATCGTCTGCGCGACGGCAAGCACCTCGACATTCTGAAGGATAGTGCGCACTAGGTACGCTTCGCGTTCTTCGCCCTTCTGGTCCTCCACATTGAAGACGGCCAGAATGTCCACGTAGTCGCCAGGGAGGACTAGGCCGCCGGCGCTCAGCACCTGATCGGCCTTTATGGAAATGGCGCGCATCCCGCTCGGTATGACGAAGGCGAGGGCGTCCGTCTCCTGCTCTCCGCGTAATGAGACCGTCTTGGCGGAGGTCACCTGCTCGTCGATCTCGATGGGGTAGCGCGTGACCCTGCCGACCGCGTCCTCAAGGTCTTCATACACCGTCGTCATCTTGGCGCTGACAGGGACGCTTTTGAGTTTCACCATCTCGGCCGTGATCTGCGTTCGCGCAGGGATCTCGACGGCTGCGACGACGATCTCCGCGGACGTTTCCGAGCTGGCCTTATCGGTCGTGCCGCCTTGATTGAGCGCCACGTAGACAAGGACGGCGCTAAGGGCCGCGGAGACCAAGGCCAGCATTAGGAACCGACGGTTGATCCGGCCTCCTGGTGCACCGGCTCCTGCTCTAGCCATGGGACTACCTCCAGTCTTGGATGGATGTCATGCCGTATTTCTTGTGGCAGACGCGAGGCCGGACATCTCGCCGGCCAGACCTATAAAAGTATCGGCCGCAACCACCTCCCCTTGAACCCCGTCGGTCGATGTTTTCACCAGTCTGTCGCCCTTCGGCGCGTATCGCCTCCGGAATGGCTTTTCGCGTGACCGAGGGACGACCCTGAGGCAAAGTTGTCTTGAACCTTGCCGCGGCGAGCCACTCATCTAACCGGCGGCATAGGTCGACAACCGTAGGCGCGCGATCGACTCCCGCCCCAATCCTTAATCATTCTGGACCAGCTTGATCCTGAGCGGCGCCAGCACGTTGTCGCTCTCCCCCACCAGGTTCGCCGGAGTGACTGTAGCATGCTCAAGGAACACCCCGTAGACCTGCGTATCGGAAGGAGGACCCGTGCGGTCCCAGAAAGCGACGTACATCGAAGCGATGCCGATGATCGTGACCGGCTCGCTCGATCCGCTGGGCAGGTGATCGATGATCGGGATCATGGCGACGCGCCCCATGCCGTTGGTTATCGGGTTGCGGTCGCAGCCCTCACGCACACCGTCCTCGTAAGGGTTGTAGGCGCCCGTCACGGTGCCTCTCGTCGGATCAGTCGGGTCAAGCTCGAACTCCACGTCGCACCAGCCGTAGCCCATCGGATCGCTGATGCCGTCGCTCTTTTCGTATTCGTAGTAGTCATTGAGCGCCTTGCGAGTGGGCTGGCCGACATTTCCGGGCTTTGTGTTCGTAACGATGTCGTCCCCCTCCCGCCAGACGTTTGCGTCCTCCGTCACGCACCCGGCCATGATCAGCGCCACATAGCCGTTGGTGCCCGTTTGCCCCAGGTCGAGGATGCGAAAGTTGCCCTCCACCTGGAGGCCCGTCATCGTTTTCATGACGTAGACCTCGCCGGGCTCAACACCCAGATAGGTCCCGTCGCTGGGGTCGAGATCGTTCGGATCGCCGAGGATGCCCCAGGGGCAGATGGGACCGCCGGCCGAATGAACCACTCTCGCCGTCGCCTCCCGTTCCACGGGGAGACTGGTAAGCCCGAGAACCCGGGCGAAGAACGTCCCGGAGGAGCGATCGACGCGGGCAGAGATGGTGTCGGTGACGCCGTCACCATTCGCGTCGCTGAAAGTACAGCAATCGAAGTGCTCCGGCTGTACACCGTTTCTTGTCGCCCATTCGCGCGCCTTATCGGCGGCGGCAGCAGTATTCGGGGGGTCGCTAAGGAGCTCCTGGGCGCCGGCCAGTACGGCGGCGTCGACGTCGTTCTGAGCGTCTCGCAGGTCTCTCATGAAAATGCCCATGTCCACAGCCAGCGCCGTGAAGCCCATAACCGCCGTGACAAGCACGGCGGTCAACGTAAGGATCTGAGCGCGCTCTCGGCGCAGTCCTTTTCTAATCAGCGAGCGCATTCCTCTTAAATAGCGCATGTTCCACCCCCTACTCCAGCCGCATGTCCGCTACCGTCTCCATGTGAAGAGGTCCCGCTATGCCGCTCACAAACGCACCCAGGGGCGTGATGTAGTCGTAGTCATACGTCATCTTGACTCGCACGGGGTCGCCGGTATCGCCGCCCGCGCCCTCGACGCCAACCGCGAGGTCCGCCCTCGGCAGACCGGACGCGGTGCTGCAACTGCGGCCAGCTATGGACGACTTGTCAGCCGGGTCCACGGTCGCGCAGGAGGCGGGGCTCGCCAGGGTGCCGGCGGTGCCCGGCTCGGCGTAGACGGCGCCTACGCGCGCACCTTCTCGCGCGGCGTTGGTGATAGTGATCCAGCCACGCAGCCCCATGCCGAAGTCGACAATCGCGAAGACGACGACGAGGAAGATAGGCAGAACGAGCGCGAACTCGACCAGACTCTGGCCCCCATGTGTTCTCAGCAGCCGGCGGCCTGTTTTCGCTGTCATCCTCTTCATCGTTATCACCACCAACCTATTGTGGGTGGCGGAGAGGGCACCCGGCTCTCTCCACCACCCTGGTTTCAGCTACTTCGTGGGCACCAGCAACACGAGTGCCGCTAGGCCACACCACCGATCGCGTCTGCGACCGCGGTGAAGGCGTCCTTGATCTCCGGCCCGAGTGCGAGCAGGGCCACGATGGCGACGATGGAGACGAGCGCCAGGATCAGGCCGTACTCGGCCATCGTCTGGGCAGTCTCTTCGCGAAGCCAGCTAACCAGTCTGTGAACGAAACTCATCTTGTTTCCTCCTTGTTCGTTTGGCAGAATTCATATTCCGTCTCGCGGCGGGTCCCCTCTTCAAGGACCCCCGATTCGACCCAACTCGGTTTCTCTTTTCTTCTCTCACCTCCTCCGCCAGCTAGAGCCTCTTGAATGCTATAAGTCCTCGTGCCCCTCGGCCGGCGGCGCGGCATACTCCCTTGCCGCGGAAGAGCGCTCCAGCAACCGGCGGCGCGTCTCCCTCTGGAACGCCGGCGATGGCACTCTCTCCGGCGGCAGCGGCCGTATCATCGCCGCTATCTCCAGCAGCGCCTTCAGCTCTTCCCGGTAGTGCGGGTAGATTGCCAGGCACGCTTCCATGTCTTCTCCTCTCCTCATCGCTTCCAGGCAGTCCGCCAAGGCTTCCACGATGCTAGGCAACTTCGTCCACCTTCATCATCTTGCGCAGCGCGCAGAGCGCGCGGTGCTGAATGACCCGAACGGCGGGTACGCTCTTCCCGAGGATCTCCGCTACTTCCCGGTAATCCAGCTCCTCGACGAAGCGAAGGATTATGACTTGACGCTGGTCGTCGCCGAGACGCAGGATCGCCTGGCGCACCTTCTCCTCCTCCGCCTGGCGCTCGGCAACCGCCTCCGGATTGCGCGGCAGCCCCTCGTCGACTATCGATTCGTAAAGCGGGGTGTCCCCCTTCCTGCTGCGGAGATGGCTTACCGCCAGGTTGTGCGCTATGCGCAGCAGCCAGGACGCGAACGGCGCCCCTCTCAGCTGGAAGCGGTCGATCGCTTCCCAGGCCTGGAGGAACGTCTGCGCTGTAAGGTCTTCCGCTTCCTTGGTGTGATTCACGAGGTAGTAGATGTGGCGGTAGACGCGTATCACGTTGCGGTCGTAAAGCTCAGCGAACGCTTCCGTGTCGCGCGTTATCGCCCGTCGTATCAGCAGCCGCTCATCGGTCACAGGCGGCTTGTCCAGCTTTAGCACGGCGCGCTCCTCGCAGGCTAACAGGTATGCCGTTAGTCCTACCCCTTAAGTGGTAGTCCCTAAGGGGTTCCACTTAAGTATCGGCAGCTAGGGCGAGGTCTGTAGTGGCAGACCGATGAAATGAACGAGGCGCCGAACGAAAGCGGACGCCGGCCCAAGCGGGGGTCTTCCGCGTTGCGGTTGGGACTCGAAGCGGCCGGATCAGGCCGATTCACGCATCGTGCTGATGTCGGAGCAGGAAGCGCCGAAGCCCCGTAGCGCCTCGCCTATCGCCGCGTCCGTGGCCCGCTCCTCCTCTGTCTGGGGCACCACGAGTGTGAAGATAAGGCGGTGAGAGCCGAGCGTGACCTCGTCACCGTCCTCGAGGACGAGCCAGCCGCCGCTTGTCCCCTCGGAGGCGATGACGCTGAGTCGCGTCAGCTTGTGGAAGATCAGTTTCCGGCTCTGGTGCAGCCAGGCTCGTGCTTCCTCGGGCCCGATCCGGCCGTCGTCCTCCGGCAAGACGATGGTGCACCAGGGAGCGCTGCCGATGCTCACCGGCCTGCTGCCGATGAGGTACTCCTGCTGCTGCCCGCCTGACACAACTACAATCCTTCCCAGCCGCTCTTCTTTGGTCTCCGCCTCCGGTTCCGGCTCTGGCTCATCGAGCTGCGTCCAGTCGCCGAAACTGGCGCCGTGTGAGGCCGTCGACCACGGACGCAGACGAACCTCGACGGCGCGCTTGGGAATGCGGCGAAGATGCCGCCGCCGGAACACGAAGCCGCCAGCGATTCCCAGGACGAGCAGGACGCCGGCAGCGGCCAGCAGCAGCACGGGCTGCCCCCCGCCTGATGGGGGCGCAACGACGCTGAAGGCCACCTCGGCGCGGCTCACGCCGCCCGCGGCCCTCGCCTCTACTGCCAGCACGTGCCCCCCGGCGACGAGCGACGCGGGGTCCAGCGAAAGCTCGTAGGGGGGCGATGTCTTTTCGACGACCACCGCGCCGTCAACGAGGAAGACCAGGCTTTCCAGCTCGCCCTCGGTGTCCACTACGGCCGCCACCGAGATCGCCGAATCGATCTCGTCGCCCTCGGCGAGTCCCGACAGGGAGACCGACGGCGGCGCAGGCGGCGGGGTCTCGACAGCCGTCAGCGTCGCCGTGGTGGAAACCGAGGCCCCGTTCACGACGACCGAGAGCTCCAGCGACAGCGGCTTGCTGCGGTCCGAGACGGGAGAAGTGAGACGCAGCACATACTGGCTCCGCAGAACGTTGCCGATCTCAGAGTAAAGCTGACTGAGCCCTTCCGCCGTCGGCGTCTCGAGGAACCGCGCCCTGCTGGCCTGTGCTACCGCTGTCAGGTACTCTCGGTCTATCTCCGTGCCGAGGCCTATCGTATAGGTGGGAACGCCAGCGGCGCTCACGGCGGCAATCGAGTCGTCGCGGGTGACCCTGCTCATGCCGCCGTAGTCGACGCCGTCGCTGAGCAGGATGATGACGCGACGCGGTGAAGGCGCAGCGGCGGCCCTGGCTGCGGCGTCCGCGGCCGCCTGATAGAGGGCGGTGTTGCCGAGCGCTGTCAGGCCGTCGATGGCGCGGATTACGGCTTCCTTATCGGCGGTGAAGTCTTGCACGAGGGAAACGCTGTCGCTGAAGGTGATGACGGCGACGCTGTCCTGCGGCGACAGGCCCTGTACGAACTCGGCGGCGGCGAGGCGCGCCTGCGCAAGCGGCTCGCCCTCCATGCTGCCGCTCACGTCGACGACGAGCGCGACGGCCAGGGAAACGTCGGAGTCGAGAGCGGTCCGCAGGTCGTCGATGCGGGCGGGCTCCCCGCCGACGCGCGCCTGGAATGAGTCGCCGGTGAGGCCCGGCACCGGACGGCCGGCGGCGTCGAGCACGTTGACGACGGCGCCCAGCGCGGGGAAGGCGCTTTCGTCAAGGCTAACGATGTCGACCGAATACTCGTCGGCGGAAGCGGGCGCAGCGTGCAGCACGCAAGCGAGCGCGACAAGCAGCACGTTGGCGAGCAAAAGGACGCGTCTCCGTCTCAGCGTCATGCCATAAGACCCATTCTTGCTTACAGTATCCGTCTCTCTCCAGACGCATTCAGCCGGTCGCCAGGTCGTCTACCGGCGATCGTATTGTCGTCTGACGCCGCTGGGCAGTGGCTCTATCCTATGGCCATGCATGCGCCACGCGGTCGAAAAGGGCGAACGCGCTGTCTCCCAACAACGCAACGGTGCCCACGACCACGAGGAACACCAAGCTAAGGATGAGGCTATATTCAGCGAGCGCCTGGCCGCTTTCATCGTCAATTCTGTCCAAATCCCGGACCATCCCTACCCCCCGTCTCACCTGCGCCTGTAACGAACGCAGGTAGGCTGCGTTTGAGTTTTGATGAACGGTGCCAGCGGGTGTACTTGACAACCTATCGGTTCTGTGACAACATGACATTAGTTTCTACCCACTGGAAGGCTGGTTGGCGAGCAACACACCGTTCCACTAATATTCTCGACTTTTTTCCATCGGCCTGTAACTCGCAAGGAGGCGTAGGGGCCTGAAACAGGGACCTTGCGGAAGCGGGGTAAGGCGGCAGCCGGGGCCAGGATAGGCCCCCAGCAAAGCAGCCTCAGGCACCTCAAAAAAAGAATACGCCTCCGAAAAGGCAAGGCATGGGAAACTGTGCCAGCAGGCGATATCAGGCCTGCCTCCCCCTCAGGGGGAGCGCAAAGTCACGGGTCTAAGCCCCCCTACGGGTTACCGGGGGTATGACGGCCGGACTATCGAAGGGCTAGCTTGGGAAGTCCTTCAGCCCGCCGCTTCAATCGAAGGACGGCGGGCCGGCTTCTAGGGGCTGAGGGACCCGGAGCGGGGGAGGCGGGGCCCTAAGCCGGTCCCTTGGCCCCTTTTACAGGAAGAATACGTCTCCGAAAGGGCAAAGGCCGGGAAACCGGCCGGCGCAAAGCTACGGGTCTACGGTTCCCCGCCGAGAAGGGACGCATCGGGCGGCAATCTGGAGAGACGGTCTCTCCGTCCAAGAAGGGACGCATTGGGCAGAGCTGGAACTAGGGTCGCCGGGCTGCCGAAGAGCTGCTTCGGAGGGTTCAGCCGTCGTCTTCGCGTCTCTGAAAAGAGAGGGCTGAAGCCGGCGGCTTTTGTTATCGAGTCGGGGAGGGTGTGAAGATGAAGGACAGATTACAGATGGGGCGGCTAACGCTGGCATGGGCAGCGTCACTGGCCGCAATCTTTGCCGTCGCGGCGGTCGCCTCGCTGATCCTCTCTGGGATACTGGGCGGGTCCGCTGAAAGGGCTGCTGCCTCGCCGGGCAACATCCAGTACACGCTCGAGGGCCAGATATACGGAGACGGTTACACGACAGGAAACCTGTGCGCTGGAACCGGCTCTGGAGACTGCTGGCACGACGGCGACAACGTGCCGCACCGGCTGACCATGAAAGGGTTAACGGCCGGGAGCACGTATAGCGGTTGCCTTCAAATCCAGCACGACTACAAAGACAATGTTGGAGTCGTCGGCTACGACAACTTCAACTCGATTGGTAGCGGAGACGGATCAGCCAGCGCCATCAGCATTGCCTCTCTCGGCGAGTCTCCAGGGGGCGGAGGCCGTACGGTTATCACCTATGACGTTGTCTTCACCGCGCTGGCTTCGACCGTCCAACTCGACTGGAACGCGCAACTGGGGCCGGAGGCCCATCTCTGGAACGGCGCTAGCTTGCACGTGCGGCTCGTTCGCGGCATAGAGTGTGAGAGCATTGGCAACAAAGAAGTGCCGCTGCCCGTAAATCAGTTGACTCCTTTGACACCAACTCCGACCGTCACCAATACCCCTACACCTACCGAGACTAACACTCCCACACCGACCGATACGGCAACACCCACGCCGACCGATACAGCGACGCCCACGCCCACGAACACGGCAACGCCCACGCCCACGGACACAGCGACGCCGACGCCCACGAACACGGCGACGCCCACGCCCACGAACACGGCGACGCCCACACCGACCGACACGGCGACGCCTACCCCCACGAACACGGCAACGCCTACGCCCACGAACACGGCAACGCCTACGCCCACGAACACGGCAACGCCTACGCCTACGGACACGGCGACGCCTACGCCTACGGACACGGCGACGCCTACGCCTACGGACACGGCGACGCCCACGCCTACGGACACGGCAACGCCGACAGAAACCAGCACGCCGACGGCAACGCCTACCGGGACTCTTACGCCCACGGCGACGCCGACTGCCACCGATACGCCTACCGCCACTCCAACAAGCACCAGCACGCCCACAAAGACGTCCACGCCGCCCGAGCGCGACACACGGACGCCAACGCCCACGCGCACGTCCACGCCTGCCTTCACGGCGACACCGGCCGCGACCATCGTCCCGCCCGCGGCCACGCCCACGCTCGTACGGGAGGTCATCCCTGTCGAGAGGCTGCCGGGGGCCGGGGCCGGCGATGGCGGAGGCTTTGCCTGGAGCAGCGCGGCCGGCGTTGTGACCGCGCTGTCCGGCATCTCGCTGATGCTGGTCGGGCTCAGGCTCCGGGGGAACCCGCGCCGGCGAAGCTAGAAGTCGCCTCCTGGGGAGGCTGAGGAAGGTTGAGTAGAACAAGTGGCTGGCTGCCCGCGTAGTAACGGGCGGCCAGCCTTGAGAAAGGGGCAGGCTGCGGCATCGCGCCCGCTGCCATGCCGCCGCCGAGATTCACATCGCAAGCTCAAAATCGAGGGAGATAGGGGTGAGCAAAGCACGGATTTCTAGCCCGCTCTGGTTGAACGCTCTCTTCGTAGCGGGGGCGCTGATGCTCGCGCTATCGCTGTCGTTTCTCGCGGGCAGAGGTGCCGCGGCTCGAAACTCCATCGAGCCGCTCATGCCCTCTAACGCCGAGCTTTGCCCCGTTCCCATCGACATCGCCCTCGTGTTCGACCGAACGAGCAGCATGAGCGACAGCAACAAGCTGCAACTCGCCCGCGAAGCGGCGAAACACTTGGTCGACGTGCTGGACGCGGACGGCGACGGCTCCATATCGCCGCATCACATGGCGATCGTTAGCTTCCACGACGGCTACGCGTCGGTGGATAGAACGCTGACCGATAACGCCGTTCTTCTTAAGAGCACCCTTGATGGCTTCACGAGCGGCAGCGGCCACACCAACATCGGCGAAGCGATATGGCGGGCGCAGGCGCAGCTTGCGGGTTCAAGCCCGGCGGTACCGGACTACATCGTCCTCATGTCCGACGGCGCCGGAAACCGCCCGCTCAACGTTAAGCTCCCCGGCCTCGAGAACGACGTCTACCTGGACGTGAACGATGACGGCGTGGTGAACAGCGCCGATGACCTCAGCGTCGACTATCCGGGGGAAAGGGATACAGGCCCTGACAAGCCCGACTTCGTGGTGCAGAACGGCAAATTGATTATCGACGATGGCGACCCCGATAACTCGTGGTGCAGCGTCATCGACGTCGATAGCACGGGGCCCTGCTGGCCAACTTCTTCTGACAACTACAGTTTCGACAGTGACATCGCGTCACAGATAGGTCCCGGCATAACGCCCAACTTCGAGATTCGATACGCGCTCGTCCGCGTGGACAGCAACGGCGATAACGTGATCGATGCCGTGCTCATTAATAGCGACGGCAGCGTGGACGGCAACGACAACGGCAATGACGCCTACCACCGCTACCACGCCTCTCAGGCCAAGTACGCCGGATCAACAATCTTTGTCCTTGGCTACGACATAGGCACGTCGCAAAACGAGGCGCTCTTGCAGCAGCTTGCATCTTCTCCCGCCCACTTCATCTCCGTCCCCGACCCCGAAGACATCGAGGAAGCCTTTGAGCAGCTAATCTGGGAGCTTTGCCCCACGACTCCCACGGCAACCGCCACCAACACGCCGCCGGCTACGGCGACAGCCACGAAGACATCGACACCTACCGCCACCGCGACGCGGACCCCTACTGCGACGCCAACTGCCACGAGAACGCCCACGTCGACGGCGACGGCGACGGCCACGCCCACGGCGACCGCGACCAGCACCTCAACAGCCACCAGCACGCCCACAGCCACCGAGACGGGCACGCCCGTCCCGACAGCAACGGCGACATTTACTCCCACGGGCACGGCCACGCCTCCTCCTACGAGCACATCGACTCCTCCACCCACCGCTACGTCCTCGCCCGCGGCAACGGACACGCCCGTACCCACAGCGACGTCTTCGCCCAGCCCAACCGCGACGGCAACGGCCACGCCGACAAGGACGCACACGCCCGAGGAACCCACGGACACTCCTCGGCCCACCAGCACGCCGCGACCGACCTCGACGGCGACGAGCGCGCCCACGTCGACGCCGGTGAGGGAAACGCTGCCGCTGCAGACGACGCCTACACCCCGACCGTCGCCGGGTGCGCGCGCCCTACCCACGACAGGGACGGGTTCCAATGGTTCGCCATGGTCGGGCCTGGCCGGCACAGCTTCGGCCACGGCGGTTGTTGCCGTGATGGGCAGCCTCTGGCTCCTCGGCAACGCCTGGCGGCGCAGGCAGGAACGCTAGGCCCCGCGAGCACCTGAACTGATCCGTTGAGGAGGGCTCCACGAGGGCCCTCCTCCTTCCTGTCCGCCCGCCCTGAAGCCGCTGATTCCTCACGATCCTTCAGGATAGGACGCCTTCTTGCCGATACTTCCATAAGACAGGGGTGCTTGGTGCCGGCAGCAAATGTCACGCTGGGCACCCCGCTCGTTGACAGCAGGAGGTCTTGATGCTGCGACCGCTCATGCGTCGCCTCCGCCAGCAATCGATGGACTCGCGCGTGCGTGAAGCCCTGGAGGCGGGAATCGGACTCTACCACAACCACTGGGACCTCAAGGGGCAGGAGCAGGGCGGTCTACGACCGGAGGAAGCGGGCCGGACCGCTCTCGAGTGGTGCCGCCACACGATGGCCCGGATGCGCCGCCCCTATGGGCTCGACTACGTTACTTTCGCTCTCGCTCTGCTCGATGAGAACAACCAGGAGCTCGCGCGCATGAGTTTCGGCGTACTGCGCCCGGCCGATTTCTACAACGAAGGCGCAGCCGTCCAGAGAATCGACCAAGCCGTCCGCGCGTGGCTGACTGCGGGCCACTTCGAGCGTGCGTCCGACCTGTCCGCTGTCATATTCAGTTGGGGCGATATAACGCGTGAGCTGCTTCTGGCCGGCTGAGAAGCCGGAGGACGCTCGCCGATGGAGGGCCGGACCGCGGTGTTTATGAAGCGGGAGGGGTGGCGGATTGGTCCAGCGTTTACGTTGTGAATACGGCAGTTTACGAGACTCGGCTCGTCGGCGGAGGGCATTACGAATCCGCCGGCGGGAAACGATAGGAACACGACCATGCAAACAATCGAACTGGGACGGGGCGTCGCCGAAAATGACCGCGGTAGTCCGCCGGTCGTCTTCGCCCCTCAGCCGCAGACTGTCGAGGAGACGGGACTCCACTCCGGCCTCCTTCTTGATCTATGCATCAAATGCGTCTATTTCGCCGGGCGTCCCACCGGACGCCAGATCGCGAACCACATGGCGCTGCCCTTCCCGATCGTGGAAGAGCTGCTCGACTTCCTGAAGCGAGAGCAGTTCACGGAGGTAGTGGGAAGCGCCGGCGCCGGAGAGCAGCAATACAAGTACGCGCTGACCGTCAAGGGCATGGAGAAGGCGGAGGAGGTGCTTCATCGCGGGCAGTACAACGGCCCCGCTCCCGTCTCCTTCGAGCAGTACGTTGACATCCAGAAAAGACAGTCGGTGCGCGGACTGCACATCAGCAAAGAGGTCATCACGCGGGAGCTGTCGCACCTCATCCTCGACGAGACCACCCTTTACGCCATCGGCGCGGCGGTGAACTCCGGCCGTTCGCTCCTGCTGTACGGAAACTCGGGAAACGGAAAAAGCACGGCCGCAGCCACCATCGGCAGGATGCTCCCGGGCCAGGTACTGATCCCGTACGCGTTCGAATACAACGGCCACATCATCCGTGTGTTCGATCCGCGCGTTCACGTGGAGGTCCCCGACGATCTTCTTCCCGACAGACGCATCGCCGAGAACGGCAATCATTTGGCGGAAGGCAACGAGCGCCGCCGCGATCGCCGGTGGGTGAAGGCGCTGCGGCCGGTCGTGATGGCGGGCGGCTCACTGAGCCTGCAGGACCTGGAGCTCCGCTACTCCGACGTGTCGAAGTTCTATGTCGCCCCCTTGCAGGTGAAGGCGAACGGCGGCGTCCTCGTTATCGACGACTTCGGGCGGCAACTCATCGAGCCCAAAGAGCTGCTGAACCGCTGGATCCTGCCGCTAGAACAGGGCGTCGACCACCTCACGTTGCACACAGGCGACACGATCGTCATCCCGTTCGATCTCCTGCTCGTCTTCTCGACCAACCTGCCGCCGCGCCAGCTCGGCGACGAAGCCTTCTTCCGGCGCATCCGTCACAAGATCGAGTTGCCGGACCCCTCGCAGGAGAACTTTATCCGTATCTTCCAGCAGGTTTGCGAGTCGAAGAACATCCCCTCGCAGGATGGGACGCTGGACTATCTGCTGGAGCACCACTACATCAACAAGGGCCGCGGTTTCCGCGGCTGCCACCCGCGGGACATCCTCGAGCTGGTGGAATCGATCGCCAACTACCGCGATGAGCCGCCGAGCCTGACCCGCGAACTCGTCGATCTCGCCTGCAGCTTCTACTTCGTCGACCTCTAGCGCGACGCGACAACGACGAGCGGCAACGCCCGGCGGCCGAAGACGCCGGCGCCCTCGATTCTCCTCAGAGAGCGGCTTCTAGTAGCCCACGAATATCAGGGTGAAGTACTTCATTCCTGCGGCATCGACGGCAGCGCCGACGCCGATCAGGCTGTAGTGGGGACTAAGGATGTTCTCGCGATGCCCCTGGCTCGCCATCCAGTCCTGCAGGGCCACGGCCACCGCTTCGCTGTCCGGGTAGTTGTTGCGCGCAAGGTTTTCGCCCGCCCAGCCGTAGGGTATCCCGTAGCGGTCCATTATCGTGAAAGCCGTGTCCCCCGTCGGGCTGGTGTGGGAGAAGTAGTTGTTCGCAGCCATGTCGTTGGAACGCTCGCGCGCGACTCCGACGAGTCGTCCGTCGAGCTGAAGGGGCGCCAGTCCCGCCGCCTGTCGCTGAGCGTTCACTCCCGCCAGGATGTCTGCTTCGAACGCGGTGAGCGTGGCGGGAGGAGGAGGCGGAGGAGGAGGCGGGACCGGAGTCGCGGTGGGAGCCGGTGGCGGCGCAACAGGCGTGGCGGTGGGCGGAGGAGGCGGCACCGGGGTCGCAGCCGCAGGCGCGGGAGGTGGCGGTTCAACGACCGCAGCCGTCGGCCGGGGGGCAGTCACACCGCCATCGACACCGCCTTCCCGATCACCGCTTCCGCCCTCCGGCGGCGCTGCCGCAGCCACGAGTTCGGGCGGCGGAGCGCCGGACGGAGTTAGCAGCGCGGGATACGGCGCCTCCAGCGCAAAGGCATCGGCGCCGCTCCCCGCCAGGCGGAAGTCGAACGTCTGCAAATCGACCTCACCGCTTGCGGTCGATACCCTGTCGGCGCCGGGCCGGGCAGATGAGGCCCCGACAGCCGACGGCCCGCCCGCGGATGTGGTCGATTCCCCAAGGAAGAAGGCGGAGGAGACGACAAGGAGCGTTATGCCGGCGGCGATAAGAAGCGAACTCAGGAGCCCTCGCCCCAGACTAACGCCGCCGGTCACGTCGAAACTCGAGCCTCTTGACATTGACACCCTTCCCTTCGCCTCTCCGTGTTCCGCTTCCTAGGAATTGTCGACCGGATCAGGGGAGTCCTTTAGGGGAGAACCCTTAAGGGAGAGGGATTCTCGTCATAGCGATGCCCGACGGGAGCGAATGCAGATTCTGCCGTCACCCTATCTGTGGGAAGTATGTGTCTGAAGGGGAAGCCGGAAGAAAGGGTGGACTAGCGGCGGCGGAACTCGCGCGCGAGGGCGTCCGCGCTGAGGTGGATCATTGTCGGACGCCCGTGCGGGCACGTCCCCGGCGATTGCGTCTCTTCGAGCTGCCGCAGCAGCTCCCGCATCTCATCCGGGCTGAGCGCCTGCCCCGCCCGCACGGCGCCGTGGCAGGCAAGCGACATCGCGACCCGCTCGCGGCCGTCTGCCGCTTTGTCCTCAGCCTCCAGGAGGTCGAGGAACCGCAGCACCGCAGCGGCGATGTCTTTGTCGCCGAGCGCTGCCGGCACAGCGCGCACCAGGCAGGTCTTGTCGCCGAACGGCTCGATGACAAACCCCTGCTCGGTCAGCGCCTCGGCCAGCTCCGAGATCAGCGCTCGCTGTCTGAGGGAGAGTTCGACGGCGACGGGTTCGAGGAGGGCCTGCTTGTCTGGAGGGACGCTGCCGGCGGCGAGAAAGCGCTCGAAAAGGATGCGCTCGTGGGCAGCGTGCTGATCGACGAGATAGAGTCCCTGCGGCCCTTCTGCCGCGACGTACGTCAGCCCCACCTGTCCGAGTGCGCGTAGAACGGGAAGTTGACGCGTCAACGCGGGCTGTTCAGCCGGGCCCGCGCCCATCGCGCGCGCCTCTGGGCTCCCGTCAAGCATCCGTTCCTGCCGCGCTTCGCCTTCGGTCAGCGACACGCGCGTCGGCCAGGAAGGAGACCAGGCCTTGGTCGACACGTCGGGGATGGGCGAGTACTTCGAGATCGTGCGCCGGACCTTGCGCTGCAGCGTCGAGAAAACGTCGCGTTCGCGCCGCAGCCGTACCTCCGTCTTCGCGGGGTGCACGTTGACGTCCACCTCCGAGGGGCGGATACGAAGGTCGATTACGGCGATGGGGTAGCGGCCTGCCATAAGCATGCCCCTGTACGCCTCCTCGACGGCGAAGGCGAGGGGACGGTTCCGCACCCAGCGGCGGTTGATGAAGAGGCTGATGTAGCTCCGGGTGGCGCGCGAAAGGCCCGCCGGGCTGACGAGGCCGCTGATGGCTGCAGTCCGCGCTTCCTCGTCTGGCTCGTCGTCTTGCAGCGGCAGCAGTTGCTCCGCCACCTGGTAGCCGTAAACGCCTGCGGCAGCCTCGATGAGGCGCCCGCTGCCCGGGGTGCTTAGCGTCAGGCGGCCGTCCGTGAGCAGCGAGAAGCGCACCTCCGGATAGGCGAGCGCGTAGTGGCCCGTCAGGTTCGCTATCTGCCCCGCCTCCGACTGCGGCGACCGCAGGAACTTGAGGCGGGCCGGCTGGCGGCGAAAGAGGCCTCTTACGGTGACGGTCGTGCCCGGCGGAGTTCCGACCGGCTCGCACGCGACGACGCTTCCATCTGTCGCCCGCAAGACGGCCCCCGCATCGGCGATGGCGGGACGCGACGTCATCTCCACGTCGGCGACGGCGGCGATGCTCGGCAGCGCTTCCCCGCGGAAGCCGAGAGTCGCTATCTGCTCCAGGTCGCTCTCGCTTAGCAGCTTACTCGTGGCGTGCCGCTCGAAGGCGAGGGGCAAGTCGCCGGCGGCGATGCCGCAACCGTCGTCGCTCACCCTGATGAAATCGATGCCGCCGCGCCCGATCTCCACACGTATCTGCCGTGCCCCCGCGTCGAGCGCGTTCTCCACCAGCTCCTTGACCACCGAGGCCGGTCGCTCGATCACTTCGCCAGCAGCGATCTTCGCCACCGTTTCGGGAGAGAGTTTGCGGATGGGCAGTGACTTGCTCATTTTCCGCCAATTGTAGCACGCCGCGCTTGTGCAATCGCCCTGAGAACGTTATGGTACGAGCAGATCGGAAATGGAAGACGGTAAAGGCGTGAAGGCGCGCGCGAGGAGCCGCTTTTTCTTCCTGGTTCTCTTTCTTGCAGTCTGCCTGACGGAATCACTGTGGGGTGCCACGCACGACATCCTCAGAGCCCCCGGCGCCTCGACGGCCCTCGCTCTCGACGCCTCCGATGCCGTGCCCGGCGAGATACTGGTGAAATTCCGCGAGCCGGTCAGGGCCGCGGCATACGCCCCGGTGCACTTGGCGCTCGGTCACCAGCAATTGGGCCGCATCGATGAGCTGGGGATTGCCCGCGTGGGTGTACCGAACATTGGGGAAGCCATCGCAGTGTACGAAAGGCTGCCCGGCGTCGAGTTCGCGGAGCCGAACTACATAGTGCGCACCGATCTCACGCCCAACGATCCGCTCTTCGCCACGCGCCAGCAGTGGTACTACGACCTGATAGAGGCACCCGCGGCGTGGGACGTCGCCCTCGGCAGTCCCACGGTCACCGTCGCCGTTCTCGACACGGGAGTAGGCATAGAACACCCCGATCTCGCCGCCGCCATATGGACGAACCCCGACGAGACCGAAGGGAACCGCCGCGATGACGACGACAACGGCTGCGTCGATGACGTTCATGGCTGTAGCTTTGCCGTCAGCACCAGCCCGTCCTGTCGCTACCGGGCTACCCCAAACAACGACATCGACGACGACACGGGGCACGGCACCTTTGCGGCAGGGGTAATCGCCGGCCAGGGCGATAACCGTCTGGGGATCACGGGCGTCGCCCCCGGCGTCAAGATCATGCCGGTCAAGGTGCTCGACTGCACCGGCGCGGGAAGCACTTCGGCGGCGGCGGCGGGAGTGCTGTATGCAGCCAGGATGGGGGCCGACGTCATCAACATCAGCTTCGGCGGCGAAAGTGAATCTTTGACGATGAAGGACGCCCTGACAGAGGCGCACGACACCTATGGCGTCGTCATCGTCGCTTCCGCCGGCAACACCGCCACTTCGCGCACCACTTTCCCTGCCCGGCTCGACAACGTCATCGCCGTCTCCGCCAGCGACCGCAGGAATCCCGACACAAAGGCGCCCTTCAGCAACTGGGGACCCGAAGTGGATGTGACAGCGCCCGGCGTCGACATAGTGAGCACGATACCGTCACAGCTTTGCGGCGAGATCTTCGCCTGTCTCAGCAGCCAGCCTTACGCCTCAGCCAGCGGCACTTCTTTTTCGGCCGCGCTCGTATCGGGCACGGCGGCGCTCATCATCTCGAAGAACCCGCACCTCCTGCCTGACCAAGTTGCCGGGCAGTTGACCCGAACCGCCCAAGACCTGCCGGACGGCATTTACGCGAACTGGGACGGCGCGGGCCGCGTCCAGGCCGCGAAAGCTTTGACGCCGATCACTTACCGCGTGAACGTGGGCGGCATAACCAGGAACTAACGCCTCGTCCCCGGACCGTTTGCGGCGCAGCAAACGTGAGACTATCCCTCCCGCGCCCGTCCGCGCAGCTCGTAAAGTCGCGCAATCGCCTCCAGCGGAGTCATCGAATCGATATCCAGGTCTGCCAGCTCTTCCAGCAGCTTCGAGGGCGGCGCCAGCAGGGGCAACTGCTGCCTCTCTTCGCGGCGGCGCCGTCCCTCCACGGGCGAACGCCCGTCGGTTGACTCGAGGGCCGCGAGCACTTCGCGCGCCCGCTGCAGTACTGCTTTCGGGAGTCCCGCCAACTCCGCCACGTGAATGCCGTAGCTCTTATCGGCGCCCCCGGGCAAGATCCGGTGCAGGAAGACCACGCGGCCGCCTTCTTCCGTTACCGCCACGTTGTAGTTCTTCACCCGCGGCAGCGACGACGCAAGCTCCACCATCTCGTGGAAGTGGGTCGCGAAGAGCGTCTTCGCCGCCCGCGCGCCGACGTTATGCAGGTGCTCGACTACGGCGCGCGCGATAGCGAGGCCGTCGTACGTGCTCGTGCCGCGCCCGATCTCGTCGAGGACGACAAGCGACCGGGGCGTCGCGTTGTTGAGGATATTGGCCGTCTCCAGCATCTCCACCATGAAGGTCGACTGGCCAGAGACGATGTCCTCCTGCGCACCCACGCGCGTGAAGATGCGGTCGACCAGGCCTATGCGCGCGGAGGCGGCGGGCACGTAGCTGCCGGTCTGCGCCATGAGCACGATGAGGGCCACCTGTCGTATGTAGGTCGACTTGCCCGCCATGTTGGGGCCCGTCAGGACGACGATCTGCGTCTCGCTGTTCGAGAGTTCGGCGTCGTTGGGGACGAAGGCGCCCGCAGCAAGCGCCCGCTCGACCACGGGGTGACGCCCGTCCCGGATAACGATCTCATCGCCTTCTGTGAGCTCGGGCCGGCAATAGCCGTACCTGGCCGCCGCCTCGGCGAGCGCCATCCAAACGTCGGTCTCGGCGATAGCGCGCGCCACAGCGAGGACCTGTTCGCTCGCGGCTGCCACCTGGCTGCACACCTGACGGAAGACCGCCGACTCCAGCTCGCTGATCCGCTCGCGGGCGTCGAGCACGCGGCTCTCGTACTCCTTCAGCTCGTCGGTCACGAAGCGCTCGCCGCCCACCAGCGTCTGCCGCCGCTGGTAGTCCTCGGGCACGAGGCCCAGGTTTGCCTTGCTGACTTCGATGTAGTAACCGAAGACCCGGTTGTATCCCACCTTCAGCGATTTAATCCCCGTGCGCGCCTTTTCCCGCGACTCCATGCCCGCCAGATATTCGCGGGCGCCGGCGAGCGCCGACCTCAGGCGGTCCAGCTCAGGGGAAAAGCCGCGCCGCACGACGCCGCCCTCGTCGAAAGTCGATGCCGGGTCGTCCTCTATCGCCTGCGCGATCAGCCCCGCGGTTTCCGGAAGCGGCCGCAGGCGCTCGCGCATTTCTCCCACGACGCTCTCGCCTTCCCCTTCCTCAAGCAGTTGCCGCAGTTCGGGCACGAGCTCGAGTCCCCGCCTGAGCGCGACCAGGTCGCGCGGGCTTGCCAGTCCGCTTCCTATGCGGGCCACCAGGCGCTCGATGTCCGGCATCTTCGCCAGCGCTTCGGCCGCCTTGCTCCGGCGGAGGGCGCTCTCGTGGAACCACGCCACGCCGTCCTGCCTCCGGCGCAGCAGTGTTATGTCTAGTAGCGGCTGCCCTATCCAGCGACGCAGCAGCCTGGCGCCCAGGGGGCTGCGCGTCAGGTCGAGCGTCGCCGCGAGCGAGTTCTCCGGCCGCCGGTCGCGCCCTCCCTCGAACAGCTCCAGATTGCGCGCCGCCTGAGCGTCGAGCAGCATGGACCCGCTCGCGTTGTACGTGGAAAGGGAGTGAACGATGGAAAGAGCCGCCTTCTGGTTTTCCTTGAGGTAGTGGATCACGGCGCCCGCGGCGGCGACGGCCAGCGGCAGGCGCTCGCACCCGAACGCCTCCAGCGACGCCACCCGGAAGTGCTCGATCAACTCCCTGCGCGCGTTCTCGACCTCGAACCAGTACGGCTCGAGGTAGGTGACGGCCGCCGGCGACGCGACGGGTTCCGCGCCCTCCGGCAGCAGCAGCTCGGCGGGACGCAGGCGGGCAAGCTCGGCGGCCACATCGTCGGCATCGAGCTGCGCCACCGCGAACTCGCCGGTGCTTATATCAACGTACGCTATCCCCGCCTGTTCCGGACCGCGCCCTCCCCGCGTTGCTCCTCGCGACGGTCTCTTCTCGTCGCCGCTCTCGCGCGCGAGCGCCACGAGGTAGTTGTTGGCCCGCTCGTCGAGCATGTGGCCTTCAAGCACGGTTCCCGGCGTCACCACCCGCACGACCTCCCGCTCCACCAGCCCCTTCGACGTCGCGGGGTCGGTCATCTGCTCGCAGATCGCCACCTTGTAGCCCTTGCCCACCAGCCTTGCGAGGTAAGTGTCCAGCGCGTGATACGGTATGCCGGCGAGCGGCACACGCAGGTTCTTCCCCATCGGCTTGGAGGTGAGTGTTATGTCGAGCTCGCGCGCGCACAGCTTCGCGTCATCGTCAAACGTCTCGTAGAAGTCCCCGAGACGGAAGAGAACGATCGCGTGGGGATACCGCCGCTTGATGTCGAGGTACTGACGCCGGATGGGGGTCAAAGCGCTCCCTCGCCGATGGAGTCGGCGTCATTTTACATCAAGCGGGGTCGTACGTGGAGAGCGATCAGCAGGGGAGCTGGTCGACGAGCTGTATAGCGTCCGGGGCGATTTCGCGGCAGGCGCCGCACTTGATGCAGCGCTCCTGGCTGATGTGATAGCTGCCGGTCTCGCTCTTGAGGATGGCCTCGGTGGGGCATATGGCCGCCGCCTCCGGCAGCTTGTCGCTCTCGCCCGCCGCTTCGTAGCGGATGAGGCCGCGACACACTCGGGCCGGGCAGCGCTTCTCGAAGATGTGCGCCTTGAGCTCGTCCATGAAGAATTCGAGCGTGTTCATCACCACCGTCGGCGCCGCCTGCCCGTGGACGCAGTTGGCGTAGCGCATCGTGTCGCCGAGGAGGCGCATCTTGTCGATGTCGTCGGGGCGCCCTTCTCCCCTGGCGATGCGACGCAAGATATCGACCAGCCGCTGTGTGCCGCCGCGACAGGTCGTGCAGCGGCCGCACGATTCCTCTTCGGCAAAGCGCTCGAAGTGCAGGCACAGGTCGACGATGCAGGCGGAATCGTCGACCATGACGATGCCGCCGCCGCCCATCTGGACGTTGTGGGGTCGAAACTCCTCCGGCTCCAGCGGCAGACCCTGCGTCAGCTCCGCAGGCAGGATTCCCGCCAGGGGGCCGCCGGGCTGAATAGCTTTGAGTTCGCGGCCTGCCGGCAGGCCGCCGCCCATCTCGTAGATCAGGCGGGCCACGGGCGTGCCGAGGGGCACTTCCACGACGCCGACCCGCTGTATGTGGCCGGAGAGGCTGAACATCTTGGTGCCGGCGTTGCGCTCCGTCCCGACGGAGCAGTACGCATCCAGCCCGTTGCGGAAGAGGAGGCTGACGTCGGCGTAGGTCTCGACATTGTTGACGTTTGTCGGTTTCGCGAAGACGCCGGACTGCGCCGGGAAGGGAGGCCTGATCTTCGGCATGCCCCGCGAGTCCTCGATGGAAGCGATCAGGCCCGTCTCCTCGCCGCACACGTAGCTGCCGGCGCCCCGCACCACCTCCATGTCGAACGAGAGGCCGCTGCCCAGTATGTTGTCGCCCAGCAGGCCGCGCTCCCGCGCCTGGCGGATCGCCGTCCACACTCGTGTGTAGGCGAGGGGGTACTCGTGACGCAGGTACATGAAGCCGTAGCTCGCGCCCGTAGCGTGGGCGGCAATAGCCATGCCCTCGATAATAGCGTGCGGGTCGCCCTCAAGCAGCACGCGGTTCACGAACGCGCCCGGGTCGCCCTCGTCAGCGTTGCAGATGAGGTACTTCGGCGAGCCTTTCGCGGTGCGTAGGAACTCCCACTTACGTCCGGTCGGGAAGTCGGAGCCGCTGCGGCCGCGCAGGGTCGAATCGAGCACCTGTTTGATCACGTCCTCCGGCGACATGCCCCTCAGGACGGCGTCGAGTCCCGAATAGCCGCCGTTAGCGATGTAGTGGTCGATGTTCTCGGGGTCGATGACGCCGGTCCGCGCCATGAGGCGTCGCTCCTGGGGTATCCAGAAGGGCAGCTCGTCGAGGGAAGGAATGCTATCGGCGCCCGGCCCCGATACGACCGCTACCGCCAGATCGCGGCAGACCCCGTCCTTCGCCAGCGCCTCCTCCACAAGCTGCGCGACCCTCTCGGCGGTGACCCGGCCGTAGAGCACGCTGCTGCCGCCGGGCTTCGTGATGCGGATAAGCGGCTCTTCGTAGCAGAGCCCGTTGCAGGCGGTGATGCCGATGTCGATCTCAAGCTTTCGACGCTTGATCTCGCCCCGCAGCTCAGCGAGCGTGTCCTCGACGCCGGCGGCGATGCTGCACGTGGCGACGGAAACGGTGACGCGGGGTCGCGCCGGCGCCTCGACGGCTTTCCAGGCCTCTTCTGCCGCCTTCCGCAGCTCCTGGTAGCCCATCACGATTCCGCCTTCTTCCGCGATCCGCGTCCGGTCGCGCCGTCGCGCTTGAGCTCTCTGGCCAACCGGATGACATCGCTGACTGTGAGCGGTCCGCGCACCTTGCCGTTCACGTAGAGTAGCGGCGCGGCAACGCAGCTACCGTCGCATTGCGCCTCGCGCAGGCCGATCTTGCCGTCGGGAGTGTCCTCGCCCAGTTTGATGCCGAGCACGGCCTCCAGCGCGGCCAGCATGTTGGCGCTGCCCTTCAACCGGCAGGCGGGGCCGCTGCACCAGCCGATGGCGACTTCGGGCGGCGGGGTCGTGCGGAACTCAACGTAGAAGCTGATCATGCCGTAGACGCGAGCGGGCGTCGTGCGGAAGCGTCGCGCTATGGCGGGGACGGCGTCAACGGGGATGTAGCCGTAATGCTCCTGGAGCTTGTGCAATGCCCCCAGCAGGTCGCCGTCGTTGGGCTTGAACTCGGAGATTAGCTGCTCGACTTCGGCGGCTTCCAGAGTCAACGAAGCTTCTTTCTAGGCCTGTGACCACGACTCATACTATATGTGAAATCTGTTACGTTCAAGACGCTGTACTCGTCCGGTACATTCCGTACACTCACCCCCTTTCCGCTTGTTTCTTGAGC
>JASEFU010000010.1:50214-80218 GCA_030018455.1 Dehalococcoidia bacterium | reverse complement strand
CTTCACCATGTCCTGGGTAGCGAGTTGAGTCGGGCGTACCCAGAGGGCGATCGTGAGGGCATTCTGGATGTCCAGGCAATAATCGTCGGGTGCTCGGACGTAATCGGTTGCGCCGCTGAAGTAGAGCGCGAGATTGTGGACCCCGGACACCCAGGACGGCGCGCCGTATATGGTTCCGTCGTTGGCGGGTGGGGCGGAATCGATGAGCGTCGCGCCGCCGTTCTCATCCATCTTGTAGTGAACGACGAGGCCGTGGTCGCCGCAGAAGGGCGTGGCGGTAGGCGTGGGCGTGTAGGTCTCGGTCGGTGTGGCCGTGGGCGTGGCAGTCTCGGTCGGTGTGGCCGTGGGCGTGTAGGTCTCGGTCGGTGTGGCCGTGGGCGTGAACGTGTGGGTCGGCGTCGGCGTAGGTGTCTCGGTAGGCGTGGGCGTGGGCAGTGTCTCTGTTGTGAACGTCCAGACAGGGCCCACCGTAGTCTGAGCGCCGTCGCTGACCGTGACATACCACTCGTACTCGGTGCCCTCGGACAGCGACTCCCATACCGCGGTCGTATTGCTTCCGGACGGGACACCGCTGTTTATGGCAATAACCTCGTACTCGCTGCTACCTCCCATGTCGTAGCCAAGAACGAACTGGCTGCTGTCGTCGGTCTCGTACTCTCCCGCGCCGCCATTGCGCGTGGGCGAGTAGGTGTACGCGTATATCTTGTTTTCCTGCGGCTCGAAGGTGAAGTAGCGAAGCCAGCCGTCGCCGCCATTCGCTCGACCTTGGTAGTCCTGAAGCACCTGGTGCACGGGCTGCCCGCAGTCGTTCAAATCCGTCCGGCGAGCCTCTCCCGGATAATGGCCGCTGACGACCAGGAAAACGTTGCAGTTGGGCTTGACGATCTGCTGCCAAACCGCCTCCGCAGACGTACCGTCGTCGGTGCGGTAAGTCACTGACGTCGGCCTGTTGCCGGATGCGTTGAGATAAGCGTGTGTGCTGATGATGGCGCGGCGGCCAGGGTAGGCGTCCAACATGCGGTCGGCCCAAGCCAGCGAGTAGCTCGGGATGTCGTGCTCAAGGTGGATCACGATGAAGTCGAGCGATCCAACGGAGAACAACTCATAATTGTTCTTATTCTGCCGGTTGATCGGGTCGAGAACAGGGTCCTTCCCCAGGTAGCCGCCGTACCAGTCGAAGGACTGGTAGCGGCTAACGGGAAAGTACTGGTCGAAGAGCGCGGCCACACCCGTCGGGCTCATGTCGTGGTTCCCTAGGGCCACATTGCTGCGCACCCCGTTGGCGTCGAGCGTGGACATGTAAGCGCTGGCATCGATCCACTCCTGCTCGTAAAGGTCGATGTTCTCCACGATGTCGCCGACGTGGGTCACGAACTGGGTGTTCAACCAGCTCCGCGTGTCGACCACCCACTGCGTCTGCGCCCCGAAGATCGGCGAGAGCGATGGGTCTTTGACGTAGTTCTGCGTGTCGGGGAGGACGACCACGGTGAACGAAGGCGACGCCGGCGGAGCGATCGGCCGGCCGTAGAACGTCACCGTCAGGGGGTCGCCCTGCGGGTCGGATACGGTGACATCGAGGGTCGGGGACGTTGACACGCCCGTGGCGCCGTCTTGCGGCGCGTTGAGCGCCGGCGGCTCCGGCGGGAGAGGCGTGCCGGTCGGCGTGGGCGTGGGCGTATGCGTGGCCGGGGGTATCTCGGTGGGGGTTGGAGTTGGAGGCGGCACACTTGCCAGCGCCTGGATTTCTTCTGTGGTCAGCGCCCGGTTATACACCCGCACGTCGTCAATCTGTCCAAGCAGGAAGTACGTTGTACCGTTGCTCTGCGCCCCGATCGTCAGGGGCAAGTTGTTGGTGGCAATGCTGGAAGGGCCCGTAACGGTGTTCTCAAGCACGCCGTTCACGTAGATCCGCATCGTCGCGCCGTCGTAAGTGCCGGCCAGATGGAGCCAGGTGTTCCCATCGTGCGGGTATTGCGTCGTGGAGTTCACGCGGAAGGTATCGCCGGAACTCGTCTGGTTGAAACGGAAGAACGCCTTCCCAGGGCCAGAGGGCGAAGTCGGCGAGGCAAGACTCAGTTCGTATCCGTTCGTATTGCTGTTGATCGCCTTCTTGATAAGGTTTTGAGTGTCTTGCTTAGCCGGCTTCACCCACGCCGCCAGCGTTATTGCGTTTGTGATGTCAAGGCAGCTATCGTCCGGCACCAGCGCGTAGTCGCCGCTGCCGTCGAGAGAGAGCGCGTAGCTGCCCACACGACCGGGCGCCCAGGTCGCGTTTCCGTAGAGCGACCCGTCGTTGGCGGGCGGCGAAGAGTCAAAGACCGTCGTGCCGCTTCCCTCTTCCATCGTCCAGTGCCCCACGAGCCCGTCGGCGCCACAGTCCGGTGTGGCCGTCGCGGTGCGAGTCGCAGTGGGTGTGGGTGTCTGGGTGGGCGAGGGAGTATCGGTTGGAGTGGCCACCGGCGTCGGTGTGTCGCTGGCAGTTGGCGTCGGCGTGGGCGTATCCGTTGCCGGAGGCGTGTCCGTCGGTGTCGGTGTCGGCGGCAGCTCAGCCAGCTGCTGTATCTCCTGAGCGGTCAGGGCGCGATTGTACACGCGAACATCATCCATGGCCCCCAGGAATGCGCGTGCGCCGTTGCTCTCTGCACCGATGCTGAGGCCGAGGGCGTTCGTGGCGATGGCCGGCGGCCCGGCGACCGAGCCTTCTTCAAAGCCGTTGAAGTAGATGCGCATCGTTGCGCCGTCATAGGTGGCGGCGACATGCACCCACGTGTTCCCATCGGTCGGGTACGTCGATGCCGAGTTCACCCTGTAGGTGTCGCCGGACGTGACCTGGTTGAGCCGGAAGAAGACCTTCGTAGGCCAGGTCGAGGTGGACGTTGACAGGCTCAGCTCGTACCCGTTGACCGAACCGTTCGCCGCCTTCTTGATGAGGTCCTGGGTGGCAGACCTCCCGGGCTTCACCCACGCCGCCAGCGTTATTGCGTTCGTGATGTCAAGGCAGCTATCGTCCGGCACCAGCGCGTAGTCGCCGCTGCCGTCGAGAGAGAGCGCGTAGCTGCCCACACGACCGGGCGCCCAGGTCGCGTTTCCGTAGAGCGACCCGTCGTTGGCGGGCGGCGAAGAGTCGAAGACCGTCGTGCCGCTTCCCTCTTCCATCGTCCAGTGCCCCACGAGCCCGTCGGCGCCGCAGTTCGGCGTGGCGGTCGGCGTCGGTGTGAAGGTAGGCGTGGGAGTGTAGGTGGGAGTCCCTGGCGGCGTTGGCGTCTCAGTCGGCGTGGGCGTAGGCGTGCAGGGAGCTAGGCCAGCTAGAACACGGATCTCGCAGGCGTCAAGGGCGCGATTATAGACGCGCGCTTCGTCCATCTGGCCCTGGAACGTGCTCGCTCCGTTGCTCTCGGCGCCTATGCCGAGCGCTTGGTTGTTGGTGACGATTGCCGCCGGGCCCGCTACGGGCGTCGCGTTCTCTTCGCCGTTGATATAAATACGCATGGTCGAGCCGTCGTACGTGGCGGCGACGTGAATCCAGGCGGAGCCGTTGAGCGGGTAGCTGGTAGTGGAATCAATTCTGTAGGTGTTTCCGCTGCTCACCTGATTGAGACGGAAGAAGACCTTGCCCGCGCTTGACAACGACAATTCATAGCCACTGGTGTTGTTGATGACTGCCTTCTTGATCAGGTACTGCGTGGCGGCAGCCGACTTGGTCGGCTTTATCCAGGCGGCGAGCGTTATCGGGCCCGCTATATCCAGACAGCCATCGTCGGGCACCAGGGCGTAGTCGCCGCTGCCATCGAGAGAGAGCGCGTAAGAGCCCACCTTGCCCGGACTTACCCAGGTGGCGTTGCCGTAGAGCGCGCCGTTGTTGGCGGGCGGCGAAGAGTCGAAGACCGTGGTGCCGCTGCCTTCCTCCATGGCCCAATAGCCGACCAGCCCGTCGGCGCCGCATGGGTCCGTCGTCGCCGTCGGCGAGGGCGTAGCGGTTTGGGTCGGCGTGCTGGTGGGAGTCACGTCGGCGGTCGTCAGCACGCCGTATGCGCTGCCGCCGTTCGCCGCCAGCACGACAACGTCATCGCTCCACACCTCCTTGGCGCTGGTAGGGTTGTTGAGGCTGCCGCTCATCAGCGTCTGGCGCGCGCCGAAGCTGATCGCCGAGAGCGACGAATCCTTGTATACGATGTCTCCGCCGGCCTCGCTGGACGTGTAGACGACCCTCATCGTCCCCGCCGTCTCATTGAGAAGGAGTATCCCCCGCGTTCCCGACTGGTCCACCTCGTAGAGGTCGTCCCAGGTTCCGTCGGGCCTGCGTACGAGGAGCGCGATCTTCGGGTAGCCGCCGGTGTCGTAGCTTGTCTTGACCGCGGCGTACAGTGTCCCATCAGAAGCCACTTTCAAGTTCATGTGATCGTCCGCCATCCCCGAACCCACGGGGACCGCCGACTGCGAGGCAGGGACTTCGTCGGCTGACCACGTGTTGGGATCGGTGCCGTCGGTGTGGACTCTGAAGCCGAACCTCCGCGTGTTTTGATTGGACCAGAATACGCCGACCTTGTTGCCGGGCATGGCGATAACGGCGCTAATGTCATCGTCGTTCACGTTGTTGGCCAAAGTCACGGGGCCGTTGAACGAAGAATAGGGAGAGTCGCTGTAGTAGACGTTGATGTTCGAGCCCGACTCCGTGGCCAGCCACATGCGGCCCGTGGAGTCGATGTCGATGGTGGCGGTCTCGCTGCCGGGGAGAGACAGCGAGGTCGGCGTGGGTCGGCCGGACCACGCCTCGTAGGTGTTGGCGGCGGGAACGTGCTGGACCGATATGAGCTCGGGAGTGCTGTCGTGAAGCAGGATGTGCGTCACGCTGCCAGTTGCCTTCACGTCGGCCTTGGCGTTGGTGCTGTTCGAGAGAAGGAGGACGTTGGTCCAAGTGTTGTCGGCTTCTAGCCTCCAGAGCCAGGTGCCGGACGGCGAGACGCTTGCGCTGGGCAGGACAGCCCACCAGGTGCCGTTGTAGCGCCACAGCTTCGACTGTGGCTTCTCGCCCGTGTCCTGGGATACCGCGACCGGGGTCAGGCTAACGTTGGAGGCGTCGATGCGTGCGGCGTGCCGAAGAGAAAGGAGGGCGGCGGTGAGGATCAGTGCGAACGCAAGGGTTAGAGTGAGAATTCGTGATATTCTCATCTCTGGTTCTCCAGACGCTTGTCGGCGGGGATTATCGGGAGCCTGCCCCGGGCCTACCGGGAACAAACCTCATTTGTGGTTATTCTTGCGTTAGACAGAGCGGGGAATACTAACACGCACCAGCGCATTATTTATAAATCCCAATCCGATCTTTGTCAAGTCGTGCAGAAGAGCGCGCACCCGCGCCAGGAGCTCCCGCATGCTGAACGGCTTGGTGACGTAGTCATCGGCGCCGATCTCCAGCCCGACGACCTTGTCGACCTCTTCCGTCTTGGCGGTGAGCATGAGGATGGGGACCCTGCTGTCGCGCCGCAACCGACGGCATACCTCGAAGCCGTCCATTGCGGGAAGCATGACATCGAGCACAATAAGATCGGGGCGACTGTCGCGGGCGAGTGCGAGAGCGGACTCGCCGTCAGCGGCGGTAATGGCGCGATAGCCTTCGCGCTCCAGGTTGTACTTGACGGTGGCAGCGAGCGTCGGTTCGTCGTCGACGACCAGGATTGTCTTCACCGGTCACCACCCGATTTCGAGAGGCTGTCACCATCGATTTGATTCGCCCTTCCCCGGTTGGCTATACTGGGATGCGGGCCAGCGTAGCTCAGTGGTAGAGCAGCGGTTTCGTAAACCGCGGGTCGAGGGTTCGAATCCCCCCGCTGGCTCCACCCACCGATGTCCCCTTTCCGCCCGCTGCGTTTCCGCCGTTTGTTGGCGAGCCATCAGCCGTTATACTCAGAAGCGTCACTCTGACGCAAAGAAGGTCTCCCACAATGCGCCTTCGAGGAATGGCCGTTGCTGTAAGTGTCGCGGCGATATTTCTTTCGGGCTGTGGCTCCCAAGACGGCGAACACACATCATCTACCGTCACGCCGCGGCCGTCTCCTCCGGCTGCCACGCTGACCCCCGCTCCCACGTCCACCCCGGCCCCGACACCCACTCGGGAAGCCATGATCGAGCCCGTCGGCTTCCCGATCGATCCCACGCTGCGTCTGGGGCTGGTCGTCGGCGAAGTGGGCAGCCGGCGCATCGAATGGGGTGCCGGGCCGGACGCTCTCAGCTGCAGCCGCGACGATCAGGTCTCAGGCGACCCCGACCGCGCTAATCGCTGCGGCTGGAACTGCCGCACTCACTGGGAATACGAGGCCCAGGCCGCCGTCGATTGGTTCGTGCCGGAGGGGACCCCGATCTACTCAACGATGGACGGGTTGGCGACGCTGAGCATCGTCACCGTCAGCAACGCTTTCGACTACTACGGGGCAGACCGCGAACCTTACCTCGGCAACCCTGACCGTTCGAGGGCGCTGGTCGTGCCGTTTCCCGGCCCCGGCGGAGGCAAGGGAGTGTTCGTCACCGTAGTCAACGACAGCTTCTCTACTGAGTACGGGCATCTGAACGTTGACTTGACGGTCGAGTCCGTCGACCCCGCGGCCTTTCTTCGGGGCTACAGCGCCGATTTCGATTATGCGAGCGCCTTCGCCGCGATGCGCGAATTCCGCGTCTCCACGCCCATCG
This sequence comes from Dehalococcoidia bacterium, assembly GCA_030018455.1. NCBI lineage: Bacteria > Bacillati > Chloroflexota > Dehalococcoidia > Dehalococcoidia bacterium. The sequence goes on along the minus strand of JASEFU010000010.1, from coordinate 73,537 downwards.
CCAGGTGGAACGTCCGTCGCGGCGACCTGCTTGGATACAGCGGCGACACTGGTTACAGCGAAGTGCCGCATCTCCACTACACCGTGCGCCGGACCGGCGGGCCGCTGCTCTGTCCCACAACCGAAGAAGGCTTTCCGGACGGCGGCTGGCTGTTCCGCGACTGACCGAACACCCTGGCACGGTACTGCCAGGTACTATTCCTGCGCTCTTCATTGACCGGTTAAGAAACTCTAACCGCCCTCTCATCCGTTCTTAATGCATCGCCTCTAGACTTCTCCCCGGCGAGTGCAACGTCACGACGTTCCAGAGCCGGAAGGAGACCGATGACGACGAACCTGACGGATGACCTCGACGATCTCCTGGAGACAGACAACCACCACCGGCGCAGGCGTCTGATTACGCTGGCCTTGATCGCGCTGACGGCGGCAGCGGTCGGGTTTGGCGTGTGGGCCGTGGCGCTGCGGGGCGGAGACGCGGCGACAGGCGCCCTCCAGACGGCCACCGTGCAACGCGGCAACATCGTCAAGACGATCAGCACCAGCGCCACCACCGCCTCGCAATCAACCGCCAACCTCTCCTTCGGCACATCGGGCCGGGTCACGGCCGTCAACGTAACCATCGGGCAGGCGGTGAAGCAGGGCGACGTACTCGCGGAAGTGGAGGACACCGCCCTCCAGAACGCCCTAGTACGCGCGCAGATCAACCTCTCCTCAGCGCAGAACAAGCTCAACGAGTTGCTGGAGGGGAGCACCGCGGCCGAGCTCGCCTCCGCCGAGCAGAACGTTGTCCAGGCGCAGGCGAACCTCGACAAGGCGGCCGCCGCCCTCGAGGACCTTTTCGACGGCCCGACCACCGAGGAACGGGACAGCGCGCAGCAGGCGGTCCTTTCGGCGGAGTCGCAGCTCGTGAAGGCGCAGGCCGCGCGCGCCGCGGTCGACTCCGCCTGGGCCGACGCCGTCGCCATGGCCGAAGCGGCCGTGGAGCAGGCGGAGGCGGCGCTGGAAAACGCCGAGCAGGCAGCCGAGGATGCGGCCGACAACCTCGCCCTCGCCGAAGCGAAGCTCGAGGGCGCGGAGACGGCTTACTGCGTTTGCGATAGCTCGCCCTCCTTCTGTTCCTCGTCCGACGTCCCGGTCTCGGCCGGAGACGAAAGCGACCTTATGGCGATTGTTTCCGACGGCACGGCGCCCTGTAACATGCAGGCATCCTCCGTCCTGTCGGCCAACAGCGCCTACAAGAGCGCCCGGACCGCCGAGAGCAATGCTGAGGACGCCATCGACCGGGCGGAAGAGGGACTTCGAACGGCCGAGGAGGACCTGGCCGAGCTGGGGAGCGGTCCCAGCAGCAACGACATTGCATCGGCGGACGCAGCCGTCTCGTTGGCGGAGCTGGCGCTCAAGATGGCGCGCGACAAGCTGGCCGCGCTCGATGCCGCCCCATCAGAGGACGATGTGGCGCAAGCGCAGCACAACGTCGAGTCGGCCGCCCTGGCGCTCGCCGCCGCACAGGCGAAGCGCGACGAGGCGTACCGCGGCGCCGACGACGAGGAGATCAGCGCCCAGCGCGATCAGGTGCGGCTGGCGCAATTCGCCGTCAGCGAGGCGGAGAAAGATCTGGAGAAGGCGAAGATTATCGCGCCGTTCGACGGCACGGTGGCGGCGCTGAACATCGCCGTCGGCGACACGGCCGGGGCATCCGCCGCTTCGACCTCTACATCGAGCGGCACGTCGGCGGCAATCGTCCTCAACACGCCTGACGCCCTCGTTCTCAACGTGAGCATCGGCGAGTCCGACCTGCCGAGCGTCAAAGCAGGGCAATCGGGCACCGCCACGTTCGACGCCATCCCCAATGCTGTGTTCCCCATCGTGATCGATTCGGTGGGGACGAATCCCACGACAACACAGGGAGTGGTGACCTACCAGGCGAGGGCGCGCATCGTGAGCCGCGACAGCGCAGCCGCGTTAGGGCTCCCGGGAGCGAATCTCAGCGCAGGGCAACAGCAGCGGATTCAGGGGGCGCTGGCAGAGGGCGGTTTGACGGAGGAGCAGCGGCAGGCGATCGAGACGCGCGCGGCCGCTTCCGCCGCCGCCGCCGCCGCGACCGCCTCGGCCAGACCCGCGCCCGGCATGAACGCCTCCGTGACGATCATCATCGATCAGGCGGAGGACGTGCTCACGGTTCCGGCATCGGCCATCCAGAGCGAAGGACGAAGCAGTTACGTAATCGTCCAAAACGAAGACGGTTCGACGGAGAAGGTCACGGTCGAGACCGGCCTCAGCAACGGCTCGAGCACAGAGATCACGAGCGGCCTCGAAGAGGGGCAAACGGTGGTTATCCCCGGAGTGACCGCGACATCGACCTCGTCGACGACGGCTGATGAGACGAGGCCCATCATCGTTGGCCCATCGGGCGATTTCTCGATGCCGGTAGGCCCCGGCTTCGGAGGGGCGACAAGGTGATCCGCCTTCGGGGGATCGTCAAGGTCTACCGCGCAGGGGACGTGCCGGTGCCCGCTCTTCGCGGGATCGATCTGGATATCCAGCGCGGCGAGTTTATTTCCATCATCGGGCCTTCCGGCTCCGGGAAGTCGACCCTCATGCACATCCTCGGCTGTCTCGACAGGCCGACGCGCGGCACCTACGAGTTCGAAGGTCACGCTGTCCACCGCCTGGGGGACGCCCAGCTCGCCCTGGTGCGCAACCGACGCATCGGCTTCGTGTTTCAATCGTTCAACCTGCTGTCGCGCTGGCCGGCCGTGGCCCAGGTGGAGCTGCCCCTGGTTTACCGACGGGCGTCGGACCGACGGCGGCTGGCGCTGCGGGCCCTTGCCGAAGTCGGCCTGCGCCATCGCGCTCAGCGCCGGCCGGCGCAGCTCTCCGGCGGCGAGCAGCAGCGGGTCGCCATCGCCCGGGCGCTGGTGAACAATCCGGCGGTGATACTCGCGGACGAGCCGACGGGCGCGCTCGACTCGAAGACGACCGGGGACCTCATGGAGATGTTCGTGCGCCTGAACAGCCAGCGGGGCATGACCGTCGTGCTGGTCACGCACGAGCCGGAGGTCGCCGCTTACACGCGCCGCATGATCCAGCTTCGAGACGGCGAAATCGTCTCCGACGGGCCGCCGGAAAGAGCGCTTACGGCTCCTAGCACTCCACCCACCGCGCGAGAGGAGTCGCCGGCATGATCGTTTTCAGCATGGTGCAGGCGGCGGTGATGGCGCTCAGCACGAACAAGCTCCGCACCACCCTCACCATGCTCGGCATCGTCATCGGCGTGGGCGCGGTCATCGCCCTCATGGCGGCCGGCCAGGGCGCGAAGCAAGGCGTGACGAAGGAGGTGAGCGGGCTCGGCAGCAATCTTATCTTCGTCACCGGCCAGCGGAGTCAGACCACCTCGAGCAGTGGGACGAGCAGCAGCAGCGGCGGCGGCGGCGCAACCGTCAGAGCGTTCAATCCGTTTTCGCTGACGACCGACGACGCAGACGCGCTGAAGGACAACGCACTCCTGCCCTACGTCGAAGCGGTTGTGGCCCAGTACAGCCTGGAACTGGAATCGCAGCTTACGGGCAACGGACGCTCGACGACGGCAACGGCGATGACCGCGACCCAGCCGGACTTCCCGTCCGTGCGCAGCTACAAGCTGGCCGTAGGGAGGTTCATCAGTGAGGACGACATGAGCCGCAAGGCCACGAACGTCGTCCTCGGCGCGCAGGTGGCGCAGGACCTCTTCGATACGGCCGCAAACGCCATCGGCAAGGACGTGCGCATGAGCTTCGGACCGTTCTCTCTCAACTTCACGGTCGTCGGCGTGATGGAGCCGCGGGGCGCGGCCGGCGCCGGCACCGACGATACGACGATTCTCGTGCCGCTAACCACGTTCCAGGCAAGGGTGCCCTTCGGCCGCAGCCCCACGGGCCGGTCCAATATTCAGGAGATCATCGTCAAGGTCTCTTCCGGTGACAAAGTCGACCAGACGAAAGAGGCGATACGACAGGTCCTCCTCCAGGAACACGACCTCAGCGAGGACTTCACGGTCCAGACGCAGGAAGACTTGACAGCGACCGCGAGACACGTGAGCCGGACGCTCACCATCCTGCTGGGCGCGATCGCGGGCATCTCGCTCGTGGTCGGCGGGATCGGCACGATGAACATCATGCTCGTCTCGGTGGCGGAGCGGACGCGCGAGATCGGCATCCGGAAGGCGGTGGGCGCGAACAGGCAGGACATCATGTTGCAGTTCGTTGTTGAGGCGCTCCTCGTGACCGTCGTCGGCGGAGCGGCCGGCGTGGTCGCGGGGGCCCTGGCGGCGCGCGTCGCCGACGGGCAGACGTTCGGCACCGGAACGGAGGTGACGACGCTGGTGACGCCGCTGAGCATCATTGTTGCGTTCGGCGTCTCGGCGGCCATCGGGCTCTTCTTCGGCATTTACCCGGCGTTCCGCGCCTCCCGCCTCGATCCGATCGAGGCGCTGCGCAGCGAGTAGCCAGACGCTCGGGTACAGGCAGGCGCGTGCCGACTACGGTCGCGGCGACGCCAGGATAATGAGCCCCTCGCACTCCAGCACATCGAAGAGACCGCTCTCCTCTACGAGCGCACGCTGCTCCGGCATCGGCAGGTGTCCCTTGTGCATGAAGAGCAGCCCGTCGGGCTTGAGCATGCGATGGACCTCGCGGAAGAGGGCCTTGGTGTCGTCTATCCTGTGTATGGTGTCTATCAGGAGCACGCGGTCCACGCTCGCGGATACGATGCCCGTATCGTAGCCCTGCACGAGTATCGGCTCCACATTCCGCAGCCCGTTCTTGCCGGCCCTTTCTCGGACGCTGTCAATCGCGAGGGGATGAATGTCGATAGCGTACACTTTGCCGCTCTCGCCGACCATGCGGGCGGCGGGAATTGCGAAGCTCCCCGGGCCACAGCCATAGTCGGCGACGATCATCCCGGGCCCAACGCGGGCCAGGGCCAGGGCGTTCCGGGGGTCTTGTAGCAGGTCGCGGATGCGGTACATAAGGGACATCATCTTGAAGGCGATCGCGCTGTCCATTCGCGCTGTAGCACACATCGGCCTGACCTCCCCCGTAGTGAATCTCGGAATGCCTATTCCGGCGTATCGGGCGGTCCGAGCACGTACCTCGTTCCTACGCTCCCCTGGACGAAGGCGTCGGGGAACGCGGCGGCGATGGCGTGGATTGCCCGCCAGCCCGTGCAGTGAGTGGGCACGATAACCTCCGGCGCGAACGCCGTGAGCGCCTCGATTGTCGGCCAGACCACGGTCTCGAGCGGCGACGTGGCGAGGTGAAAGCCGCCGATAATCGCGTAGACGCGCTCGATTCCGGTAATCTTGCGCGCATGCATCACGGTATTGACGACTCCGGCGTGGCCGCAGCCGGTTATCACCGCCAGCCCGCGGTCGCGCACATTCACCACGAGCGCCTGATCGTCGAGGATCAGGGGGTCGGGGACCCACTCGCCGTCGCGCAGCGCCTGATGGAGGGGCATGCCCTGCTCGAAAGGCGTGACGCGCTCGATCTCGCCCGTCACCAACAAGGCGCCGTCGAAGAGCAGCGAAGGCTCGCGCCTCTCGGTGAGGGCGAAGCCGGCGGCGCTGACCTTCTCACGGCTCGTGGCGGGCAGCTCGCGCGGCTGCCGGCCGGGAACCGCGATCCGTCGCTTCAGCCAGCAATCGGGATGGACGAGCAGCGACGGCAGTGACGAAAGCTCCCGCGCCATCCCGTTCAGGCCCAACGTGTGGTCGAAGTGGCCGTGACTGAGAACGATCATCTCGATTTCGTTCGGGTCTACACCCAGCGCCCGCAGGTTGTGCATCGCGCCGTCCACCGTCGCGCCCGTATCGAGCAGAAGCGTGCGCCGCCGCTCTCCCACGAACACGGTCACGAGGAAAGACAGGCCGTGCTGCGCGGTGGGAGAATCGGCCGCGTCTCCCTCCTCCGTCAGCGGCGCTTTCAGGCGGGGCAGCGGCTGCCCCTCGCTTCCGATCGCGGCCATTCGCCTGGCGACGGGCGTGTTGGGAAGGAGCACGTCCACCACGTTATCGACGACGGTCAGAATCTCCACCCTATCGGCTTCGATTAGCGGCAGCGTCTTTGCCATGTGGAAAGACCTCCGTTCTTCAGCGTGTGGCCTCCGGCCCTCAGGGCAGGAGGTCGAGCCCGCTCCTTGGTCGATGTCTATCTCAGGCTGGACTCCGGTCTCCGCCGGCGTGTCTCTGCGGCGCTCAGGGGCTTGACGTCCGGCGGGACTCTATCGTAGGCGGTCACTACTCCTTCAATCCCCCTGAACTCCGCCCGGATTATGTCGAGTTCCTCATTCGGAAGCGGCGCGACAGGACAGCGACGGAGCGGCGTATTCAATTGCACCTCGTCGGGGTCGATCTGCTCTGCAACGGCGGCCATCTCCCGCGCCGCGTGCTTGTTACCATTCATGAACATCATCTGAAGCGCAAGCCTGCCCGAGAAGCTCGAGCGGAAGCGCTTGATCGCCGCAATGATGTCCGTAATGGAGTACTCGCCGAGAGGCCTGTTGATCAGGCGAAAGAGCCGCTCGTCAGGCGCGTCCAGCTTAGCGACGACGATATCGGCCTTCGCCATGTCCCGGCGCACGTCCTCCCTCGTCATGAGGGCGGAGTTCGTGAGCACGGCCACCGGCAGGCCGCAAACCGACCTGACCACGTCGATCGCCGCGCCGAGATTGGCGGCGAGAGCGGGCTCGCCCGTCCCCGAAAAGGTGACGCAGTCCACGGGCACAGTCATTGCCGCCTTCAGCTCCTGCGCGAGACCCTCCAGGGAAACGAACTGGCCGCGTTCGCCGCGGGGGTTGGTGGTGATGCCGAGCTGACAGTAGACGCAGTCGAAGCAGCAGGTCTTCCCCCGGCCCGGCAGCAGGTCGATTCCCAGTGACCTGCCCAGCCTCCAGGAGGCGACCGGCCCATAAACGATCGACGGCGCTGCCGGACCGCTCAGCCCGCCCTTCGCGCTCATCCGCCCCCTCCTAGTGCAGCCGTTCGACAAGGTTAGGGAGGTTTCCCGCAGCGTGGCGCAGCGCGGCCTCTTTGACGTCCGCGACATCCGTTATGACAACTTCGATGCCGGACTGCTGAAGGCTTTCCTGAGCGCCCCAGCCCATGCCGCCGGAGATCAGCGCCTGACAATCGCCTATCGCTGCGGCCATCTGCCGGTGGCGCAACTCGGCGCCCTCGCCGAAGCCGCGCCTTCCCAGCGCGTCCAGCTCACCGTGGGGCAGGTTCGCCAGCGCACCGTGGCCCAGTTTGGGCCGGTTCTCTTCGGCGACGATCCGGCCGTCCTCTATGGTCAGCACGACGTACATCTGCGCCCGCCCGAAGTGCTGACTTACCGTCACGCCGTCATCAGATACGACTGCTATCTTCACTGCTCTCTCCTCAAGTATTGTTCGTTCTCGTTTAAGCCCGATGGCAACTCCCGCCGGTCGAGCAGGGAGGGGCATCGCAGCGTTCGTCTCGCCCGCAGCAGGTGGCGCCTCCGGTGCGCGCCCCATCGCTCATCACGTTAAAGGATGACAATAGCTTCTCCATATCGTCTGCGCCGCAGCTCGGGCAACTGATCGACGCGGCGTCGGCTCTTTGCGTAAACACCTCGTGAACAGAGCCGCAGCGGCGACAACGGTAATCGTAGATCGGCATCTTCTCCTCCAAACGCGCGCTTCAAGGCGTGGGATGGGCGGCGACCGCTTCCCACAAACTTCTGATCTCGCGTGATGCGGCGCCGTCAGACGTCTCCACGACGGGCCTTCCCTCAACAATCGCTCTGTTGACGTCGGGGTCGAAGGGTATCCTGGCGACGACCTCGACCGCGAGCCGCCGGCACTGTTCCTCGATGCGCTGCGAGTTTTCGGCGCTGAGGTCGCACTTGTTCATGCAGACGAGCGCCCTCACTCTGAAGTGGCGGCAGAGCTCCAGCACGCGCTCCAGGTCGTGGATGCCGCTGAGGCTGGGCTCGGTCACGATCAGGGCCGTTTGCGCCCCCGACAGCGATGAGATGGCTGGACAGCCGATGCCGGGCGGCCCATCGCTGAGGATGTAGTACGCGCCTGTCTCTGCGGCGATCTCGCGCGCCCTCTTCCGCACGGCCATCACCAGCTTGCCGGAGTTCTCCTGGGCGGCCCGCAGCCGGGCGTGCGTCAGCAGTCCGAAACGGGTGCGCGAAACGTACCAGTGGCCCGCGAGCCTGTCCCGCATCGATATGGCTTCGAGGGGGCAGACATGCGTGCAGAGCCCGCAACCCTCACAGGCGAAAGGGTCGACCTGGAAGTCGCGTATAGCGTCGAAGCGACAGGCGGCGCCGCAAAGACCGCATTCGTTGCACGCTTCCGGGTCGATGTGGGCGACCTGCAGGCCGTAGAAGTCGTGCGTTTCCAGGACTTCCGGCTCCAGGAGCAGGTGGAGATTGGGGGCGTCGACGTCGCAGTCGCAGAGCACGCTGTTTTCGGCGAGGGCGGCGAACGACGCCAGCACAGCCGTCTTGCCGGTGCCGCCTTTGCCGCTCAGGACCACAATCTCTTTCAAGCCGCGCTCCCCACTGCTGCCAGTGTTCTGATCTCGTCGAAGAGCTTTCGAAAAGCTTCCCGCCACGACGGCATCGCTGCCACGAGCGTTTCGCCGCGACAGTACGCCTCGGCGATGCGCCGGTCGAAGGGGATGCGCAGCAGGACCGGTATGCCCTCCCGCGCGCAGAACTCGCTCACGCGGTCGTCGCCCATTCCGTCGCGGTTAATGACGACGCCGCAGGGAACGCCGATTTCCCGCGTCACCTCGACGGCCATCGTCAGGTCGTTCAGGCCGAAGGGGGTAGGCTCCGTGACCAGCAGGCAGAAATCGCTTCCCCGGACCGTCTCGACGACGGGGCACGACGTGCCGGGCGGCGCGTCGAATATGACAGTGGCTTCGGGGTCGGCCAGTTTCTTTACGGCGCGGATGACGGGCGCCGCCATCGCCTCGCCGACGTTCAGCCGTCCGTGGCCAAATCGCAACCCGTCGACGTGCCCGCTCTCGACAACACCCACCTCTCGTGTGGTCTCGCTAATCGCCTTTTTCGGGCAAACGTAGGAACAGGCCCCGCAGCCGTGGCAGAGTTCCGGAAAGACGAGCGCGATGCTCCCCGCGACGGCGATGGCGTTGTATGCGCATGCTTCCGCGCAGAGGCCGCAGTAGGTGCACCTCTCCTTGTCAACAACGGGCACGGGCACGGTCACCGGCTCCGAGGAATCGATGGTCGGGCGAAGGAGGATGTGCGCGTTCGGCTCCTCGACGTCGCAATCAAGAAGCTGGACCGGGCCAAGTTCGGACAGGGATAAGGCGAGGCTGGTGGCAACGAGTGTTTTGCCGGTGCCGCCTTTACCGCTGGCGACAGCTAGATTCATCAGACATTTTCCCTAATCAGCGCGGTCTGTACTGCCTCCTATCGTCGTCCGCCGCCCATGCCGCGTCGGCCACCCATGCCACCGCGTCCGCCGCCCATGCCACGTCCACCGCCCATGCCGCGTCCACCGCCCATGCCCACGCCGGGACCTGTAGACGCCGCGGCGATAGGGGACAGGGCTCCCCTCTTGTACGCTTCCACCGCGTCCCGAACTGTGCCCGACGCGATGGCGAACACGGGGACGCCGGCGGCGGAGAGCACCTGGTAGGCGTTAGGGCCGCAGTCGCCGGTGACCACCGCCTGCGCGCCCTCGCCGACGGCGAGCCCCGCGGTCTGGATGCCTGCCCCGCCGGGGGCGTTCATGGCGGGGTTCTCTATCGCTTCGAACTCCATGGTCTCGGTATCGATGATCAGCAGGTACTGGCATCTTCCGAAGCGTGGGTCGATGTCAGCGTCAAGGTCTGGCGCTGCCGCTGAGACTGCTATCTTCATGTTGCATCCTCCCCGGGACAGGCGAGGCGAGAAAGGGAAAGACGCCCCGCCTGCCCGGTTTCCGGTCTATTCCTTCTCGCCGCTGGTTTCGATCTCTTCGATGCGCTTCCGTATGTCCTGAAGCGCTTCCTCGAAGTACCTGGCCTGGTCTTTCAGGGCCGTCACCTCATCCTCAGGGGCATAGCCGGGAGCACAGGCAGGGCCGTAAACGGGACCGTAGACGGGCGCGTAAGCGCCGTAAGGCGCCCACGCCGCCCCCCAGCCCCAACCTCGGCCCCATCCGCGACCGCGGCCGAGACCTCGCCCCCATCCGCGACCGCGGCCCCAGCCGCCGCGACCGAAGCCGCGGCCTCCGACGGGGTTCGCGTAGCCGGGGACTCCGTAGCCGGCGCAATAGCCGGCGGCGCGGCCCGTCATCGGACCGAGACCCCAGGGGCCTGTCCTGTCACCGAGTGGCATTTGAGCTCACCTCCTCCACGTTAGTCGTGTTCTTCAAACATCCTGTCCTGTACCGGATCATGCTGACGGATCCATTCCATCAGCATTGCGACGTGTTCTTTTTCTTCGTCGCGGTTGTGCTCGAGGATTTCGCGCAGCGATGCGTCATCCGTCGCGTCGATGCGCTCCTGATACCAGTCGATCGCCTCCAGCTCCTCGCGCAGCGAGCGGCGCGCCCGCATCAGGTCGAGTGATTCGAACTTGATCTTCTCGATCGGTTCGCCGTAGCTCATTCGCAGTCCTCCTTTTATTTCCTTACTGCCGCCGAAGCTCAGGAGCGTAAAGTTAACAGCGCTCACCGCGCAGGGGCGTGCCGCACCTGGGGCAGGATACCTGACTGCACGGCGTGCCCCTGCTGTGCGGCTGCGTGTGACCGCAGCTCGGGCAGCGGCACACCATCGATCCACCCAAGCCGCGCCCGGGGCGGGAGCTGCCAGGCCGGCGCCCCCCTTGACTCTTGCCTCTTCCAAACATCGCTCGACTCCTTTCGGCTACCGGCCGCGCCCTCCCCGCCAGCGACGCCGGAGCCCCAAAGGGCCCATCGGGACGATCACCGGCGGAACTCTACGCTGGTAGCTGCGCCTCACCGCTTGCGTGTCTCTCGGATCCCGCGTCGCCGGGCGCCTCCTGTCGAGCCACCAGCCGGCGAGGCCGCCGACAAATCGGGCCGCCAGCGGGAGAAAACCCACCCAGAGCGGCGACGGTCTTGGTATCGGAAACGCAGTCGCGGGCCTGATCGCCGCGCTCCGCGACCGTGTGGCAACCGGGGAACGGGCGCGAAGGACGGGAGCCGCGGCTGTCTCACGGGCAGCGGCTGGTGCGACCTCGACCTCGTAGATGGCGCCGGTCGGACAGACCGGCAAGCAAGCGCCGCATTCGGCGCACAGATCGCGATCAATTGTCAGCCTGCCCTCCGCCAACGAGATCGACTGCCAGGGGCACGCTTCGACGCAGGCGCCGCACAACGTGCACTTCTCCTCGTCGACAAGGATCATCCTCTTCCTCCTCTCCAACCGCGCCGCCTTCCCCTGCCCCAACCGCGTCCTGCCGGCGCGGTGCCCGGCAACACGGGCTGCACCTGAGGCGTGCGACAGGCCGGGCACGTCAACAGCCGGCCCTGCGCCAGGCTATCAAACGGGACCTGCCACTGGTGGCCGTGCGGCTCGCAGCGAAAGAGCTGGCTCGGCATGGCGAAGTTGCCCCCCTCGATCCGCAGCGCCTGGCCGTTGACAAGCGCCGTCGCGACCTTCCGGTGGGCGGACCGCAATATGCGATGGAACGTGGGACGCGAGACACCCATCTTCTCCGCGCACTCTTGCTGCTCCAGCCCGAGGAGGTCTTTCAGGCGAATCGCTTCCGCCTCCTCGACGGCGAGGGTTACCTCTTGCAGCAGGCGCAGCGGCACGCCCGCCGGCTTGAAATAGTTGGTCGGCAGCATCTCCGCAACTCTGCGCCACTTGATGGGTCGGGGCATAATAGCTTCTGCCTAATGAAACTATGTTCATAATACCCCTTCGCAGCGCGCCCGTCAAGCTGCGGTACCGCGTCTTCTCTCCGGCGGCTGATCATCGCGGGCTGAACCGCCTGCGGTTGCGCAGCGGTCGCTCCGGCCGAAGTCCTGAAGGGGCGCGGCTTGTACGACTGGCCGCAAGTACGCTCCGCGTTCATTCACAAACCCTACATGCCATTGGCCCTTTATCTCATGCCTTCTTCACATCGTTTGTCGATGATGGTTTTAAGTCTTTTTCTTCTTTCACATGACGAGTGACTTCTTGGGCGGGTGCCCGGACAGGATGCTGGTGAACAGCCCGGACGCACAAACCTCTACATCGGTCGCTCGTTGGCCTGGCGAGAATCGCTGACTGGAAGCCCTTCAGGGGAATCGGGCCGCCTGAAGGTCTGGCGTGTGGCCGCTATGCCGGCCGCTTTAGGCACAGCTTTATGCGAGGAGGCTGAAATGATCGCGAAGAAGAGCCGGGCGGGTGGTTGGATCAGACGGCTGATCCCCGCGCTGTTCCTCCTGGGACTGATGATCGCGCCGGGGCAGGCGTCGCCGCGCGAATCGAGCGCGCAGGGCAACGATCTGCTGCTCCTGAACGTCGTCAGCGCCCGGACGGAGCCGCTGGCGTTCGATGGAGCCGGCGTCGTCGCGGGGGCGCCGGTAACGGAGTATCAGTTCATCATCAACGTCGACAACACGGGCGACCCCACGCAACCCCGCAGCCCCGGCTGCTCCCCCACCGACCCCGCCTACCCCGCCAACTGCGACTGGCCCTCCATCCGAGCCGTGCCGGGCGCAGCACCCATCTTCACTCAGGGCGATCAGACGGTTCTGAACAGCGCGACCGGCATCACGATGCCGCCCGGAAAATACCTCATCTCGGTCATGGCAGACGGCTACAAGCTCGGCGGCGCCCATTTCAGCGTGCCGCTTGCCGGGCCAGTGCCCGTCGAGTTGCAGCCGCACCCGCTGCCGCCGGCAACGATGCGCATTAAAGTGTTCGAGGACATATCGCCCACGAACGGCCAGTTCGATGCCCCGGCGGAGCACGGCCTTGCCGGCTTCACGGCCATCATCAACGACATCGTCGGCCAGGTCAGCACCGACGTCTTCGGCAACCCTCTCTGCACGCAGTACGACGCGGCCGGCAACCCCATCGGCCAGACGAACTGCCTGGTGAGCGACGCCAACGGCGATATAACCGTGCCCAACCTGGGGCCCAACCGCTACGACGTCAACATGTCGCCGCCCGCCGGCGAGGGTTGGGTACAGACAACGACCCTCGAAGGCTCTCATAGCTGGGACACCTGGCTCCAGGAGGCGGGCACCGGCCTCGACAACGAGTTCGTGGTCGCCGGTGAGCCCTTCCCCTGGACGGTGTTCGGCTACACGAGGCCGACGAACGCCTTCGCCGGTTCGGGCGCTACGGGCGGAATCACCGGGACCATCGTCGCCGCTTCCGTGTGGGTGCCTCAGAACGGCGGCCTCCCCTACTACGGCGCTCAATGGGGCGGACTCAACGGCGCCAGGGTAACGGGCCCCGTCAGCGACGCCTGGGTCGCGCTGACGGACCTGCAGACCGGCGACACCGTCGCCTACGTCGGCAAGGCGGATGCAAACGGCAACTTCACAATCAGCGAGGTGCCCGACGGCAACTATCTCTTCACCTACTGGGACGAGCGACAGCACTACATCCTCGACTGGATGCAGCTGACCGTCTCCGGCGGACAGATGGTCGATCTGGGCACGCCTTTCCTCACCGGATGGTTCACCTGGATCGAGGGATACGTCTTCCACGATCTCAACAGCAACGGCAAGAGAGACCCCAGCGAGCCCGGCCTTCCCGATTACCTCGTGGTGCTCAAAGACCGCGACAACACCGAGGTCGACCGCATGACGATCGCGGTGACCACGGACATGAACGGCTACTACTTCTTCGACCGCGCCTACCCCATGGGCTCGTGGATGATCCTCGAAGCCTACAACGACCGCTACTACACCACCGGCGTCACCTACCAGGTCGAGAACCAGCCCACGGAGACGACGGTGCTCGGTAACGGCGTGGACGTCGGCGTGCTGCCCGTCCTCGGCCACACCGGCCGCCTCGACTGGGGCGTACGGCCGTATGAGCCGGGGACAAATGGCGGCATCGTCGGCACGGTCTTCTACGACACTACTCGCAACGAGCTCGACGCCCGCTACCAGGCGGTCGAAGGGTGGGCGCCCGGCATCCCCGATCTGCGCGTCAACGTCTACCAGACTGTCAGAGACGCCAACGGCAATCTGGTGAAGGAAGCCGACGGCTCCTACGCGAAGGGACTGCTCGTGAACAGCAGCTTGACCGAGACGTGGGAGCGGCCGAAGGACTGTCAGGCCCGCGACGCCGACGGCAACCCCGTCGACCAGGAGGTGCTGCCTCCCGCGACCGGCGGCCACGACTGCCTCGAGGGGCCGCTGATGGGACTGCAGTTCCAGAACGGTTTCGCTTCGCTGGACGGCAACTACGGCTTCACCACGATCTGGCCCATGGGCCTCGACCCCGTAACGTACGAGCCGAACCCGGCCGACATGGAAACGGCCATGCCCGCCGGCGACTACCTTGTCGAGGTCGAAGTCCCGAACGACGGGGTCTTTGGCCAGCCGCTGTACAAGGTGGTCAAGGAAGAAGACATCAACGTGTTCGGCGGCGACCAGTTCATACCGGCCATCCCGCCGCCGGAGTGCGCCGGGCCGCTTCACATCGTGGACGTCGCCGGCATAGGCCCCGACGGTCCGGGCGCTGTCGTCAACCCGTCCTTCGTCGAGGCGGGCGGCAGCCCCTTCGAGGGCATGCCGATGCCTCTCTGCAACGTGAAGCTGGTGACGGTGAGCAACGGGCGCTCCATCGCCCCGACCTTCAACCTGTTCACTGACGTGCCCATCCCCGGCAAGTGGAAGGGGTACATAATCGACGACCTGACGATTTCTACCGATGCTCAAAGCCTCATGTTCGGTGAGAAGGCGGGCATGGCGAACGCCCCCATCGGCGTGTACGACTTCACGAACCGCCTCGTCACCACCGTCCACTCCGACCCCAACGGCGTGTACGAGGTGCTGCTCCCGTCGACCTACTCGATGAATTGTCCGACGCCCTCCGGGGTCTGCCCGAACGTGTACTACATCCTGGGCAACGACCCCGGTCAGCCGGGCCGGCTGAACACCAACTACAACCCGCAATACCGCACCATCGGCGCCAGCTTCGAGATCTGGCCGGGCGCGATCCTGCCCTCAGACCTGGCGCCCACGCAGATCGGCGTCAGTATCCTCGCGCCGGGCTCGAACGTCATGACCCCCGCCCAGTGCGCGCTCGACGACGCGACGCCGCAGCTCTTCGCGGTGTCGGTCCCGTACGCGGACGTCGGCGGCAACCGCCCCGGCGCAGTCACCATTCAAGGGCTCGGCTTCGGCGCGGCCCAGGGCGCGGGCGCCGTCACCCTTGACGGCGTGCCGCTGCCGGTGACCGCGTGGAGCGACACGCAAATCAGCGCGAATATCCCGTCCAACACGCCTACCGGCCCCCACCAGCTCAAGATCACCGCCGACAACGGCCGGACAACCGTTAACGGCCTGACCTTCCACGTCCTCGGACCGCAATACAGGCCGGACATCTATGAGGTCGGGCCCGGCAGGGCGTACGCGACCATACAGAGCGCGATCGACGCCGCGGCGGCGCGGCCCAACCGCGACTCGCTGGTCGTGGTCTATCCGGGCGCGCCGGTGCCGCCGTGGAACCCGACGGGCATCTACTACGAGAACCCGATCATCCACTCGCGCGTCAAGCTGCAGGGCGTGGGGCCCGGCGGAGTCTACGGCGACGGCACGCCCGTGCTCGGATCGGTCATCGACGGCGTCGGCGTAACCGGCGATACGCCCTACGCGGAGAACTGGCGCATCTTTGTCGAGAGCCTGACGTGGTCCGGCAACCAGACGATATACGAAGGGCCCGTCATCTACATCCTTGCCGAAGACGGCGAGTTCACCGCCGGCTACCGGACGGCGATCGATGGGTTCACCATCCAGGGCGGCGACCAGCAGGGGTTCCCCAACTTCCTGCCCGGGGCGGAGCCCGGCGCCGGCGCGGTGATCACCGTGCAGGGCGGCGGCATCTTCGCCAACGGCTACGCCCGCTACCTTCAGATTAGCAACAACGTGCTCAAGAGCAACGGCGGCGCCTACGGGGGCGCGATCAGGCTGGGAACGCCGCATCTCCCCGGCACCCTGAACGACAATCAGAACGACGGCGTGACCATCGCCTACAACCGCATCCTCGCCAACGGCGGCACGAACCTCGCCGGCGGCATCGGCCTGTTCTCCGGCGCCGAGGGGTACGAGATCGCCTACAACGACATCTGCGGCAACTTCTCGGCCGAGTACGGCGGGGGCATCAGCCACTACGGCTACAGCCCCAACGGGAAGATCCACGACAACCGCATCTACTTCAACCGGTCGTACGATGAGGGAGGCGGCATCATGATCGCCGGCGAGCTTCCCGCCGACCCGGCGCTGCTGTCGCCCGGCTCGGGGCCCGTCGACATCTACCGCAACCTCATCCAGGCAAATCTGGCAAACGACGATGGCGGCGGCATCCGCTTCCTCATGGCCGGAAACTACCCGTTCAACGTCTACAACAACTTCATCGTCAACAACGTGTCCACGCACGAAGGCGGCGGCGTCTCCCTCAACGACGCGCCTGACGTGCGCGCGTACAACAACACGATAATGAAGAACATCACCACCGCCACGGCGGTGACAAGCAACGGCTTCCCTGCCCCGGCGGGCCTCTCGACGGCGCGCAACAGCAACTTGCTGCAGGCCACGCTGCCGCCCGGCTCGCCGATCTTCAGCAACCCGCTGCTGTTCAACAACGTCTTCTGGGACAACCGCGCCGGCACATGGACGGGCGGCGGCGTCGCCGGAATCGGCCTCGACGGTGATCCGAACCCCATCAACTACTGGGACCTCGGCGTAGCCGACGGGACGGGCCTGCTTTCGCCCACGAATTCGCTGATGCAGGTCGACACCGGCACGATACCCGACGCTTCGAATGTCGTCGGCGCCGACCCGCAAGTGACAACGATTTACGACACGTCCGTTTCCGTCCTGCCGTGGCGAGGCTTTCCCCGCTTCGTGGACACGCTGCTGGTGGCCGTCAACCTGCCGGTCACACTTCTCGGCGACTACCATCTGGCGGTCGGCTCGCCCGCTATCGATTTGGGAGCGGCAAGCAAGGGGGCCGTCAGCGCTCCGGCGACGGACATCGACGGTGAGGCGCGTCCCGCCGGGGCCGCGTTCGACGCCGGCGCAGACGAGTTTAGCGGCGCGGCAGGGCCCATCGCATTCCCGTCGACGCCGATCATCGATAGCTTCGACCGCGCCAATGGCGCCCTGGGCGCCGGCTGGGCCGGCAACACCAACCAGAACACGTTCCGCATCCTCAACAACGAGGTGCAGGTGCGGCAAAACGGCGCCATCTGGCGGGTCGCCTCCTTCGGCGCCGACCAGGAAGCCTACTTCACCTTCACCAAGGTCGTGCCCACGGCCACGGTGCAGGGCCTGCTGCTCAAGTTTAACGGCAGCAACCCGGGCGCGGGGAACGCGTCCCTGATCGAGGTGTCGTATGACGCGACGGCGGGCGTGGTGAACGTCCTCACCAGGGCCCCCGGACAGGGCTGGGTGTCGCGCGGCCAGTTCGCGGCGACGTTCGTTGCCGGGGACGTCTTCGGCGCGAGGGCGCAGGCCGACGGCGCCGTCAGCGCCTTCAAGAACGGCGCGCTGATCGGCAGCGTAAACGTGCAGGGCGGGCCAAACCCCTGGCCGAGCGCGTACGTGACGGGCGGCGGACGGATCGGCGCAAGGTTTGTGGCGCCGAGCTTCGCCGTCCCCAACGACGCCCGCTTCGACGATTTCGGCGGCGGAACGATGCCCTGACGAGCGCAACAGAAGGAAGAAGCAGGAGGTATCAGGGGGTATGAAATGAGAAACTTACAGAACCAGGGATTCAACCGGCGTTCTTTTCTCAAGCTTGCCGGTGGCGCGACGGTCGCCCTTGCGAGCGCGAGCGTGCTGCCGCGACTCGCCGGCCGTCTGCTGGAACCCGCCGAGTCAACGACGGCTCAGGACCTGCCGCCGGACCTCCGGCTGGCGGGTACGGACGGCTGGATCTACCTGCCGCCGTCGCCGGCGATACCGCCGTATCACCCGGACAACCTCGCTCCGCCGCCGTTCACGACATACATCTTCGGGTTCCGCAACGTGACCGGCCTCACTGAGGAGCAGGTGTTCGCACAGAAGATGAAAGCCCAGCACGCGGCGCCGATGTTCTGGGTGAACGAGGGCAGCGAGTTCCGTCTCCAGTTGACGAACCTCGGCCTCGCCATCCGGCCCGACCTCGTCGACGCCCACACCGTCCACTGGCACGGCTTCCGCAACGCCATCCCCTTCTTCGATGGGGAGCCGCACGGGTCGCTGTCGGTGAACATCGGCAAGAGCTTCACCTACGTCTACCGGCCGGTCGACCCCGGCACGTATATGTACCACTGCCACGTGGAGGACGTGGAACATGTGCACATGGGGATGACGGGCCTCGTTTGGGTGAATCCGGCCCAGAACGGCAACACGGCGCTCTACCCCAGCGGCAAGTTCGCCTACAACGACGGCGACGGCAGCACCGGTTTCGACCGCGAATTCGGGATGCTCCTCACGGAGGTGTGGACGGTCTCGCACTGGGCAGATGCGCACATCCAGCTCCCGGAATGGAGCGACTACGACCCCGAGTTCTTCCTGCTCAACGGCCGCACCTACCCGGACACCATTGCGCCCAACGGGGCGTGGACGGACCCGGCGAATCCCACCGGCACCGACGCCAACGGCGATCTTCTGCCGACGCCCGGCTACGAGCGGCTCCAGTACCAGCCCATCTCGTCGCTGGTGCGGGCCAACAGCGGGGAACGCGTCCTCCTGCGGTTCGCGAACCTCGGGTTCAAGATAGCCTCGATGGCGCTGCCAGGGATCAGAATGAGGGTAGTAGGCGAAGACGCAGGGCTGCTGCGCGGCCGCGACGGGACGGACCAGAGCTACGAGACCAACCTGATCTCGCTGGGACCGGGCGAGTCGGCGGACGTGATATTCACGGCACCCCCTTATCAGGGGCCGGGTCCCTACGACCGCTATTTCCTCTACAACCGCGCCTACGGCTCCGCGAATAACCTGGAAGCGTCCGGGCTTGCGGGCCAGACGACGGAAGTATGGGTCTACCCGCCGGGCGCCCTGCCGCAGCAGGCGCTGCCTAACACGTAGGCCGACAGCGCGGAACGAAGGAAGAAGGAGCAACGAAATGCGCACGATGAAACGAAAGTGGATTCAGTGGCCGCTGATAGCCGTGCTGGCGGTGCTGCTGGGATCGGCGTCGCGGGGCGCGAGCGCCCAGATGCCTCCGATGGACATGGGCGGCCCCAACGTCGGAATCGTCTGCACGGAAGGGGTGAGTCCCAACCCGATCTTCACGCTGACCACGAATACCGGCTACATCAGCCTGCCCGACGCCAACGTGCTGTACATGTGGGGCTTCTCCATCGCCGACGGCCCGTTCCAGTACCCGGGGCCGATACTGTGCGTCAACGAGGGCGACACCGTGACGGTCATACTCCACAACACCCTTCCGGAAGACGTATCGATCATCTTCCCCGGGCAGGAAAACGTCCTCGCGAACGGGCTGCCTGCCCAGCCGCAGTTCGACGGCGGCGGTGCGCTGACATCCCTCACCAACGTCGCACCCGCGAACGGCGGCAGCGTCACCTACAGCTTCGTGGCCGCCGAGCCGGGCACTTACCTGTACGAGAGCGGGACCGAGCCCCAGAAGCAGATACCGATGGGCCTCTTCGGCGCCCTCATCGTCAGGCCGGCGGGACACCCTGACTGGGCGTATAACCGGCCGGATACCCAGTTCAACCCTGAGGCGGAGTTCATCGCCATCCTGTCGGAGGTGGACCCTTACCTGAGCCAGGCGACGGAACTGGGAATCCCGTTCGACATGAACAACTACCACCCCCGCTACTGGCTGCTGAACGGACGCGGGCTGCCGGACACGCTCGCCGACAACTTCGCGTCTTGGCTGCCGGCGCAGCCTTACGGCGGCATGCCGCTCATTCACCCGTACGACCCGAACCCGTTCCTGCCCGACGGCGTGACGCCGAACCCGGCGTACAACCCCTACCCGGCTGTGACGCGCTACCTCAACGCCGGCACGACGGAGTTCCCGTTCCACCCGCACGGCAAGAACGGGCGCCTGATAGCGCGTGACGGGCGCCTGCTGGAAGGGCCCGCGGGCCAAGACCTGGCCTACGAAAAGTTCTCGTTCGTGATCGGGCCGGGACAGACGTGGGACGAGACCTTCCTGTGGCGCGACGTCGAGAACTACGACCCCGTGACCAATCCCGTCCCTGTGACGATCCCGAACGTTCAGGACATGACATACGGAATGCTGTACAGCGGCAGCCCTTACCTGGGCGAGATGGGGCCGATGCCCCCGGGGATGCAGGGGCAGAACATGTGCGGAGAGTACTACATCATCTCGCACAACCATGCGCTGCACCAGCTCACATCCTGGGGCGTGGTGATGACCGGGCCGGGGACGTTCCTCCGGGTCGATCCGCCGCTGCCGAACATGTGCCCGTAGCGACGACATGACAGCAAGATGAACGGAGATGAGCCATGAGTAAGCTAACACGAATTCCTCTGCGGATAAGCGCTCTGCTGCTGTTCGTCGGGTTGGCCGTCGTCGCTGCCTCGAACCAGCCGGCCTCCGCCTTCACGACGCCCCCGGGCAGGGTGGCAGACGTTCCGGCGGCCGCCTCGCTTCCGGCGACCACCTGCACCCCCATCGACGCCACGACCCGCGCCTGCGAGCTGTGGGCGACGACCGGGTCGCTGACGCTGCCGGGCGGCGTCGTCGTGCCCGTGCTCGGGTATGCCGACACGGCAGGCGGCGCCGCGCAGGTGCCCGGCCCGCCGCTGATCGTGAACCAGGGCGAGACAGTGATTGTGACGCTACACAACATGCTCGCCGAGCCGAGCGCCCTGGCGTTCCCCGGTCAAGCGATGCTGCCGGACCTCACGGGAGCGGCGCCCGGCGGCGATAAGGTCTACACTTTCGTGGCCTCCGCGCCCGGCACCTACCTCTACGAGGCGGGCCTGATGCCCAACACTCAGCACCAGGTGGCGATGGGCATGTACGGCGCGCTAATCGTGAGGCCGGCCGCTCCCGGCCAGGCGTACGATAGCCTGGACACGGCCTACACCGACGAGGCGCTACTTGTCTTGAGCGAGATCGACCCGGCGCTTAACAACAGCGTCAGTCCCGCCGCGTTCGACATGCGCGACTTCTCGCCGAAGTACTGGTTGATAAACGGAAAGACCTACCCGGAAACGGCCCCGCTCGACGTGGTTGCAGGCAGCCACCTCCTCATTCGTTATGTCAACGCCGGCCTCGCCAACCACTCGATGGCGCTCCTGGGGCTCTCGCAGACCTTGATAGCCATCGACGCCAATCCCTTCCCGTATCAGCGCGCCGTTGTCGCCGAGACGGTGGCGGCAGGCCAGTCGGCGGACGTGCTCGTGTCGGTCCCGGCCGGGGCCCCAGCGGGCACCCTCTACCCTTTGTATGACGGCAGCCTGATGCTCCACAACAACGGGCAGCGCGCCGGCGGCAAGACCGCTTTCGGCGGCATGCTCACCTTCCTATCGATACCGGCGGGCCCGCCGGGCGCCGACATAGCCGGGCCGGCCGCTAGCGGCCTCGCCCTGTCGCCGAACCCCGCCAACGGCTCGACAGACGTCCTGCTGACGGCGACGATAAGCGACGTGACCACCGGCGGCTCGAACATGACCGCCGCTGAGTACTTCATCAACGCCACGGGCGCCGACGGGACGGGCCTGGCCATGAGCGGGGCGTTCGGCTCGCCCACGGTCGACGTCAGCGCCACGCTGACAGTGGCCGACCTGGCGGCGCTGCCGGCCGGCATGCACCTTATCTATGTGCACGGCCAGGACTCGGCGGGCAACTGGGGCGCCTTCAACTTCGTCGTGCTGAACCTCGAGAAGTCCGGACCGATGACGAAGGGCATCGTCCTGACGCCCAACCCCAGCAGCGGCGCGGTCGACGTCCAGCTCAGCGCCACCGCCGACGACTCGATGACCGGCGGCTCCAACATCGCGGCCGCTGAGTACTTCATCGACGCCGTGGGCGCGAACGGTACGGGCTCGCCGATGGCCGTCAACGTGCCGCAGCCGATCGCCAGCGTCACCGCGGTCATCCCCGCCGCCACGATGGCCGGTCTCGCCGAGGGAGTGCACGTGGTGCACGTCCACAGCCAGGACGCCCAGGGGAACTGGGGAATGCACGCCATGGCCGACCTGCTCGTCGACAAGACGGGCCCGGATACGGCTTCCGTGACCATCAGGCCGAACCCGAATAACGGCACCCAGCCTTACAGCACGAACAATCCCGCCGTCCGCGTGGACGCTACAGTGAGCGACCCGCTCGCGGCGGGAGTAAACAGCAACGTCGCGAAGGCCGAAGGGTTCATCGACGTCGTCGGTGCGCCGGGTACCGGCTTCCCGCTTATGGCGAGGGACGGCCTCTTCAACAGTCCCAGCGAGAACGTGTACGCCTACATCCCCCTCACCACTGTCCAGGCGATGGCGGACGGCGACCACTCAGTTTGCATCGAAGGCCGGGACGCCGCCGGCAACTGGGGGCCGGTAACCTGCTCGACGTTGACGATCGACAGGACGCCGCCGTCAATAAGCGGAGCAAGCGCCTCGCCCAACCCGACGAACGGAGCGGTGATAGTAACCCTCAACGCGACGGCAACGGATAGCGGCGGCGCCGCAACCAACATCGCCGGAGGCGAGTGGTTCGAGGGGGCCGACCCGGGCGCCGGGAGGGCAACCCCGATGGCTGCCGCCGACGGCGCCTTCGACAGCCCGACGGAAGGGATCACCGCGGACCTGAACGTGGTATCCCTCGGCTGGGCGGCCGGGAACCACACCGTCTCGCTGCGGGCCAAGGACGCCGCGGGCAACTGGAGCGGCGTGGCGACTGTCGTCATCAGCGTGACGCTGCCCAACGACATCTTCGCCGATAGCTTCGAGTCGGGGAACTTCGCCGCCTGGTCATCGGCGGTCGGCGTCGCGACGGGGGGAGGCCCCGGCATTAGCGTCACTACGGCCGCGAAGATGACCGCAATCGGCGTCTACGGGATGCAGGCGGTCCTTGCCCCCAATACGCCCGCCTTCGTCACCGACACGACGCCGGTGCTCGACCCCAGCTACCACGCGCGCTTCTACTTCAACCCCAACGGCGCGCTCACCGGCAACAACCAGCA